>JAFAHG010000035.1 GCA_019237315.1 Actinomycetota bacterium | reverse complement strand
GGCAACGCCTCCGCTCCGGCCTCCGACTTCACGGCGCTCGTCAACTGGGGCGACGGGACGCCGGCGACGAGCGGCGTCGTCACCGGGTCCGGCGGCAGCTACTCGGTGAGCGGCACGCACACCTACGGGAACGCGGGGGCCTTCCCGATCCAGGTGCAGATCGTCGACGTCGGCGGCGCGCACGCGGCGACGACGACGTCCGCGAACATGGCCTTCGTCAACGGCTGCACGATCGCCGGCGAGGTCCACGCCGACGCGCACTTCTCCTCGGCGACGAAGAAGGACATCCACTTCGAGGTCGAGGCCGACTGCGACGTCAAGAAGCAGCCCGACAAGAGCCTGCTCCTCTACGTGCACCACGCGCACGTCGGGATCCACGACGGTCCGTCGCTCGTGATCGACGCCAAGACCGACGACCACAACTCGGACGTCAAGTCGATCGACATCCGCGGCAACACGGCGATCATCGCCGGGACGTCGGGCGGCTACACCTTCATCCTCCACCTGACGGACGGCGGCAAGGGCAAGACCGCGATCGACACCGCCTCGGTCGTCGTCACCGACAGCCACGGCAACGTCGTCTTCGACAGTTCGCAGGTCAGCGAGCCGCACAGCCCGAACGTCACCATCACGAACGAGGACGACGGCGCCGCCGACTGAGCAGCCGCCGCTACAGGCGGTGCTGCGGTAGGTACGCGACGTACGCGCCCACGGCGAGGAACACGGCCGTCCCGACGTAGAGGGTCCCGGACATCACAGCCTTCCCGCGGCCGCCGCCGTGCCAGAGCCAGCGCGTCGAGCGCCACACGGACGCGCCGTCGAGGATCGAGAACGGCAGCAGGTTGATCAGGTTGAGGAAGAACCCGAAGTACGCGAGCGCGACGAGCAGGGACGAGTGGTCGGAGCGCCCGGCGATGTAGAACCCGAGCGCCGCGATCCCGCCGAGCAGCGGCCCCGCGACCGCGACGCGCGCCGTCTGCCACGGGTTGCCGCGCGTGTGCTTGACGTAGGCGCCGAGGAACGGGATGAAGACGGGCCAGTCGGGGTTCAGTCCTTCCCGCTTCGCCTCGAGGTAGTGCCCGAGCTCGTGCAGGAAGATGAGCGCGATCACGCCGAGCGCGAACTTCCAGCCCCAGATGAGCGCGTAGCCACCGAACGCGACGAAGATCGCGGCGAACTTCGCGAGCGAGGCGAACTTCGCCAGCAGGCCGAGCACGAAGAGCACCGGCGCGAAGAGTCTGCGCAGCATCCCGCGCCAGTCGGTTCCGCGCGGTTGGATCGGCTCGTAGTCGCGTCCTGCCCAGGGCTCCATCGGCACGTTGTAGCTCAGCTGCCGCGGCCCAACCACTCCTCGCCGCCCTCGTAGACCTCCTTCTTCCAGAGCGGGACGGTCTCCTTGAGGGTGTCGATCGCCTCCTTGCAGGCGGCGAGCGCGGCGGCGCGGTGGCGTGAGCTGACTGCGATCACGACCGACGGCTCGCCGACGCCGACGACGCCGACGCGGTGGTGGATGGCGATCGCGACGACGTCGTGCCGGCGCTTCAGCTCCTCCGCGAGCTCGGCCATCACGCGCTCCGCCATCCCCTCGTACGCCTCGTACTCGAGCCGGACGACGGTGCGGTCGCGCGAATGGCGCCGCGCGGTTCCCGTGAACGTGGCGATCGCACCCGCCTCGTCGTCGCGCACCTCGTCGACGACCCGGTCGAGCGAGAGCGGCTCCTCGCTCAGCAGGAACGCGCCGCCGGAAACCGGCGGGATGAGCGCGACCTCGTCGCCTTCGGCGAGCGCGCGGTCGCGCGGCGCGTACTCGTGGTTGACGGCGTAGAGGAGGCCGTGCGGCTCCATCCCGAGCCCGAGCTGCGGCCAGATGTCCGCGACCGTCGCCGCGTCCACCTCGCGCCGGGACCAGCCGGCCTGCTCGCGGAGACCGGCGAAGAGCCTCACGCGTACGCGCACGCGAACTAGCCTACTTTCGTGGCCGCAGCCGACCGGCGCGAGAACGAATCCGGAATCGAGATCGAGCCGGTCTACCGGCCCGGCGCGGGGCGGCGCGACCTCGAGCCGCCCGGCACGCCGCCGTACACCCGCGGTCCGTACCCGAACATGTATCGGGGCCGGCCCTGGACGATCCGCCAGTACGCGGGGTTCGCATCCGCCGAGGAGACGAACGCGCGCTTCCGCTACCTCCTCGCCGGCGGGCAGACCGGCCTCTCCGTCGCCTTCGACTTGCCGACGCAGCTCGGCTACGACTCCGACGACCCGCGCGCAGAGGGCGAGGTGGGGCGCACCGGCGTCGCGATCGACTCGCTCGCCGACATGGAGGTGCTGTTCGACGGGATTCCCCTCGGCGAGGTCTCGACGTCGATGACGATCAACGCACCCGCTGCGCTCTTGCTGCTGCTCTACGAGCTCGTCGCGGAGCGCCAGGGAGTCGAGCCCGCATCGCTCTCCGGCACGGTGCAGAACGACGTGCTCAAGGAGTACATCGCGCGCGGGAACTACATCTTCCCGCCGCGGCCGTCGATGCGGCTGACCACGGACCTCTTCGCGTACTGCGCCGGGTGCATTCCCCGCTGGAACACGATCTCGATCTCCGGGTACCACATCCGCGAGGCGGGTTCGACCGCGGTGCAGGAGCTCGGCTTCACGCTCGCGAACGCGATCGCCTACTGCGATGCAGCGGTCGTCGCGGGGCTCTCGCCCGACGTCTTCGCGGAACGCATCTCGTTCTTCTTCAACGCGCACAACGACTTCTTCCAGGAGGTTGCGAAGTTCCGCGCGGCGAGGCGCCTCTGGACGCGCGTCCTCCGCGAGCGCTTCGGCGTCACGAACCCGCGGGCGCTCGCGCTCCGCTTCCACGCGCAGACCGGCGGCTCGACGCTCACCGCGCAACAGCCGGAGAACAACATCGTGCGCGTCGCGATCCAGGCGCTCTCCGCAGTGTGCGGCGGCGCGCAGTCGCTGCACACGAACTCGTTCGACGAGGCGCTCGCGCTTCCGACCGAGCGCGCTGCGCTGATCGCCCTGCGCACGCAGCAGGTGCTCGCGTCGGAGGTCGGCCTGACGAACACCGCCGACCCGCTCGGCGGTTCGTTCTACGTCGAGGCGCTCACCGACGAGCTCGAGCGGCGCGCGTGGGAGCTGATCGAGCGCGTGGACGACGCCGGCGGCGCGGTGGCGGCGGTCGAGTCGGGCTTCGTGCAGGGCGAGATCGAGTCATCGGCCTACCGCTGGACGACCGCGGTCGAGTCGGGCGAACGCGTGGTCGTCGGCGTCAACGCGTACGTGAGCGACGACGACGGCGACATCGAGCTGCACCGCCTCGACCCCGAGTCCGAGCGGCGCCAGGTCGAGCGAACGCGCCGCGTGCGCGCCGAGCGCGATCCGGCTGCCGCGGAAACCGCCGTCGCGCGCGTTCGCGCCGCCGCGCGCGGGACAGAGAATCTGCTCCCGCCGCTCCGCGACGCGCTCGCAGCGTGGTGCACCGTCGGCGAGCTGTGCGGCGCCCTGCGCGAGGAGTGGGGCACCTACGACCGTCCCTGAGGGCCATGTCCGGGGTCAGACCCCGGACATGGCCCAAAGGTACGGTCCGGCGATGCGGATCCTCCTCGTCTCGCAGATGTACCCGGGGCCCGCCGACCCCGATCTCGGCGTCTTCGTCGCGCAGATGGAGCGCGCGCTGCGCGCGCGCGGCCACG
>JAFAHG010000239.1 GCA_019237315.1 Actinomycetota bacterium | reverse complement strand
CCGTCGGCCGCCGAGGTCGCGCGCAACCCGCGTTCCGCGTCTGCGCGCCTGCGCGTGGCGGTGAAGCTTGGCTAGCTGGTTCGCCGAGGCGGCGGTCGTCGAGCCGGCCGCGCCGGCGCGCCGCGCGAAGCCCAAGGCCCGCACGAGGGCGAAGCAGCGCGCACGGAGCCGCGGCGGCATCGTCTGGATCGCGGTGTGCGGCGTCCTTCTCGGCGGCGTCGTCTTCGTCAACGTCGCCGTCCTCCGCCTGAACCTCCAGCTCGACAACGCGAACCAGCAGCGCGCCAAGCTGCGTGCCGACAACGCGGCGCTGCAGTCGCAGCTCTCGAGCGAGCTCGCTTCGCCGCGCATCCAGTCACTCGCGCGGCACCAGGACGGCCTCGTCGCCGCGGATCCGTCCACGATCGGCTACATCGACCTCGGGCACTGATGCGGGCGAAGCAGGCCAACCGTCGGATCAGCCTGCTGCTCGTCGTCATCCTCCTCGTCCTCGGCGGGACGATGGCGCGCGCGGCGTGGTTGCAGGTCGTCCAGGCTGCGCGCCTCTCGAACCTCGCGCAGGGGATGCACCACGAGGTCGTGACGACGCCGGCCGGTCGCGGGACGATCTTCGATCGCACGGGCGTCCCGCTCGCGATCGGGGAGCAGACGACCACGGTGTTCGCGGATCCGCGTCAGGTCCGCAACGCGCGTGCGGTCGCCCTGGCAGCGCACGACATCCTCGGTGTCTCTGCGAACGCGCTGTACCCGCAGCTTCTCGACAAGCGCTCCCAGTTCGTCTACGTCAAGCGGTTCGCGGATCCGGCGAGGGCACGCCTCCTCCAGAAGCGCGGGCTTGCAGGCGTCGGCTTCTATCCGGAGCAGCGGCGCACCTATCCGCAAGGTTCGGTGGCGCCGCAGGTGATCGGCTACGCGGGTGTCGACAACACCGGGCTCGAAGGCCTCGAGTACGCGTACAACCGTCCACTTTCGGGACACGCGGGCAAGGAGACGATCGTCCGGGATCCGTTCGGGCGTGCGATCGACGTCCTGAGCTCGACGCCGGAGGTCGAGGGACAGGACGTCTTCACGACGATCGACCACACGATCCAGGCGAACGCCGAGCAGGTGCTGAGCCAGACCGTGCACCAGTGGGGCGCGAAGGACGCGGTCGCGATCGTGCTCGACCCGAAGACCGGCGCGGTGCTCGCGATGGCGCAGGCGCCGGGCTACGACGCGAACAAGTCCGACGTCGTCCCGTTGGCGTTCCAGCGCAACCGTGCCGTCACCGACACGTACGAACCCGGCTCGACCTTCAAGCTCGTCACCGTCACCGGGGCTCTGTCGGAGGGGCTCGTCACGCCGTCGACGAAGTTCACGCTCCCGTACTCGATTCGGGTCGCCGACCGCGTCATCCACGACGCGGAGCCGCGCGGAACCGAGACGCTGACGGTGGCGCAGATCCTGCAGCGCTCGTCGAACGTCGGCGCGATCACGCTTGCCGAGAAGCTCGGCGCGCCGGAGCTCATGAAGTGGATCCAGCGGTTCGGCTTCGGCCGCCCGACGGGCATCGACTTCCCCGGCGAGAGCGGCGGCGCCGTGCTGCCGCTGTCGCTCTGGTCGGGCTCGACGATCGGCAACGTGCCGATCGGCCAGGGCGTCGCGGTGACGCCGATCCAGATGGCGTCGGTATACGCGGCAGTCGCGAACGGCGGCGTGTGGATCCAGCCGCATCTCGTCGACCGCGTCGGCAACCGGCCGCCGGCGCAATGGGTGCGGCGGCGCATCATCTCTCCGGCGGTCAACACGAAGGTGAAGACGATGCTCACGGGTGTCGTAGCCGACGCCGGCGCGACCGGCACCGCCGCGGCGATTCCCGGCTACACCGTCGCGGGAAAGACGGGGACCGCCCAGAAGCCGAACGGCCACGGCGGCTACTCGGACACCAATTTCGACGCGACGTTCGTCGGCATGGTGCCGGCGTCGAACCCGCGCCTCGTCGTCCTCGTGATGGTCGACACGCCGCGCGGCTCGATCTACGGCGGCGTGGTGGCGGCCCCCGCCTTCGCGGCGATCGCGAAGTTCGACCTGCAGTACCTCGAGATCCCGCCCGACGATCCACGGACGGCGCTCGCAGCCTCGCACTGAGCGGGGCCGCAGGTTGCGCTGCTCACCCCCCAAGGGGGCGCGAGCCCCCCTGGCAAACACGCTAACCGGGGAAATGTCGCGTGTCTGTGCCGGCTTCGTACCGATTCCGTGTCAGGCGGCGGGCGGTAGACTCGGCGCGCGATGAACCTGGAGCGCTTCATCGCGGCGCTCGGGCCGGGCGAGGTTCGCAACGAGGCTCCCGTCGCAATCCGCGACCTGGCCTACGACACGCGCAGCGTCACGGACGGCTCGCTCTTCTTCTGCATTCGCGGTGCGCACGCGGACGGACACGACTTCGCCGCCGATGCGGGCGCCGCGGGCGCGGTCGCTCTCGTCGTCGACCACACGGTCGACGTCCCGCTGCCGCAGCTCGTCGTTGGCGACACGCGCGCCGCGATGGCTCCCGCGGCAACGCTCTTCTTCGGCGACCCGACCGCGACGCTGTCTGTCGCCGGTGTCACCGGGACGAACGGCAAGACGACGACGGCCTTTCTCCTGCACGCGATCCTCACGGCGGCCGGACGGCAGACCGGTCTGCTCACGAATATCGAGCGCCGCGTCGGCGGTCGGGCGCAGCCGCTCGGCCTCAACACGCCCGAGGCAATCGATCTGCAGCGGCTCTTCCGTTCCATGCTCGATGCCGGTGACACCGCGTGCGTGATGGAGGCCACGTCGATCGCGCAGGCGCAAGGCCGGCTCGAGGGAACCCGCTTCGCCGTACTCGTGTTCACAAACCTCACGCAAGACCATCTCGACTTCCACGGCACGATGGAGCACTACTTCCAGGCGAAGCGCGCGCTCTTCGACCAGGCCGAGCGCGCCGTGATCAACGTCGGCGACGAGTACGGCCGCAGGCTCGCTTCCGAGCTCCCGGGTGCCGTGACGTTCGACGTCGACTCGGACGTGCTCGACGGCATCGAGCTGCGGCTGCGCGGGCGGTTCAACCGTGCGAACGCAACGGGCGCCGTCCTTGCGGCACGCGCGCTCGGCATCGACGACGACGCGATCCGCGCCGGTCTCGAATCCGTCGCGGGCGTGCCGGGTCGGTTCGAGTCGATCGACGAGGGACAGCAGTTCACCGTGCTCGTCGACTACGCCCACACGCC
>JAFAHG010000251.1 GCA_019237315.1 Actinomycetota bacterium | reverse complement strand
CGGCACGCCGGTGATGCGCTCGGCGGCGGCGTTCCACACGACCGCGCGGCCGTCGCGGTCGACGGCGACGATGCCGTCGGCGATGTTCGCGAGGATCGCGGCGCTCTGCTCGTGCTCGATCGCGACGCGCTGGTAGAGCTCGGCGTTGGCGAGCGCGATCGACGCGTTCGCCGCGAGCGCGGAGAGGGCCTCGATCTCCTCGTCGCGCCACTGACGCGGCTCGGCCGAGTAGACCGCGAGGACGCCGTGCAGCGGCCCGTCGTGCGGACCGAGAGGCACGCCGAGGTACGCGGAGTACCCGAGCGCGAGCACGGGGTCCGCCTGTCGCAGCGCAGCCTGCCCGGAGACGTCGGGCCGCGCGACGGGCCGGCGCAGCTGGACGACGTCACCGCCGAGGCGGCCCGTCGACGCCGTCTCTGCGCCCACGAGGTGCTCGACGTCGTCGCCGCAGACGGCGGTGAGCACGAGCCGGTCGTGCCGCAGCTCGGCGAGCGAGCCGGCGTCCGCGCCCATCAGCGCGGTCGCCTGCTCGACGACCTCGGCGACGACCGCGGCCGGGTCGAGCTCCGTCGCGAGCCGGCTGCCGGTCTGCGCAAGTCGCTGCGACAACGAGCGCGCGCGCCGCTCCGCTTCGTAGAGACGGCTCCGCTCGAACGCCCCGTGCGCGGCAGCCGCAACCTGCCGGGCGAGTTCGAGGTCGTCGCTCGAGAAGCTGCGCGCCTCGCGGAAGAAGACGACGACGAGGCCGCGCCCGTTTCCCTCGACGGGGATGGCGAGCATCGACGCGCACGTCGTACACCACGCGTCGTCGAGCCTTGCGTCATCGGCGACACGCGGGAACGCGACCATGCGCGCGTCGGCCGCGGCGTCGGTGAACGCCCTCGGCAGGGGAAGGCTTCGCAGCGCGTCGGGAAGGTCGCATGCCCCGGCGAGGTCCAGGCCGCCCGCACCCGGCATGAGGACCGCGGCGAAGTCGCCGTGCAGCGCCTCGGCTGCCGCCTGCGCAACCGCGTCCAGGGTCTCGCTCAGCGAGAGCGGCTCGGAGAGGACCGCCGCGATGCGGAAGAACGCGCGCTGCACGCCGAGCTGGCGCGCGCGCTCCCCGAAGGTCTCGGCGTTCCGGAGCGCGAGCGACGCGAGCCCTGCGAACGCGCCGAGGAGGTTCGAGTCCTCGCTCGTGAAGTGGCGCCCTCGGCCGCGGACGCCGACCCCGAGGACGCCGCGCGTCTCGCCGCCCCAGACCATCGGTGCGACGACCGTCTCGTTGAATCCTTCGTACGAAGGGTGCGGCGCCACGTCCTGCAGCTCCCCGTAGTCGTCGACGAGGACGGGCCGGCCTCGCTGGAGTGCAAGCCCCGCGACGCCACGGTCGGCCGGGAACTCGAAGCCGACGAGGTTCTCGTCGAAGCCGTGGACAGCGGCGCAGCGAAGAACCTTGCGCTCGCGGTCGAGGAGATAGCAGTCGGCCGCGTCTGCCGACAGGAGGCTCGTCACCTCGCCCACGAGGCGGTGCAGCACCGCGTCGAGCTCGAGCTCGCTCGTGACGACCTGCGCGGCGTGCAGAAGCGCGGCGTGCTGCCGCAGCCGTCGCTGGTTCGCGTCGAAGATCTCCGAGGTGTGCAGGGCGACCGCGATCTCGCGCGCGACGGCCTCCCCGAGCAGCAGCTCGCCTTCGCCGAGCGGCAGCGCACGCTCGAGCGAGAGCGTTCCGAATCGCTCGTCGCCCAGGCTGATCGGGAATCCGCCGTCGCCCCGGTCGCCCAGGTCGACGGAGGCGCGATCGAGACGCAATGCGGTACGCAGCTCGCTCGTCGCAATCTCGACGATCGTCTGGGCCGCGAGCTCACCGCGAAGCTTCCGCGCGATCGCGGCGATCGTCTGCTCGCGTTCGAGCGCGTCGGCGAGCGCGTTCGAGGAACGCAGCCTGTCGAACGCGAGTGCGGCCTCGTCCGACAGCGCTTGCAGCAGCGAGAGCTCCTCTTGCACGAATGTGCGGCGCTCCTTCGTCGTCGCGACGACGAGGACGCCGACGACGCGTTCGTCTGCGATCATCGGCACCCAGAGGCCGCTCTTCGCTCCGGTGCGGTCGGCGAGGCGCTTGTTGACCCGGCGTGAGTTCTCGACGTCGTAGATGGCGACGGGCGCAGCCTCGAAGACGGCGCTCGCGATTCCGGAAGGCTCTTCGTCGAGATCGAGCTGGACGTCCTTCCACCAAACGGCCTCCTCGCCGTCGAGCTCGCCGCGGATTCCGCGCGCCTCGCGGCGTTCGTGGTCGACGAGCGCCATTGCGACGAACTCGACGCCGAGCAGGCGGCGCACCGCGGCGAGCAGGGGCACGGCCGCACGTTCGGTGTCGCGGGCGCGCACGAGCGCAGCGGAGAGCTCCGTCACCGCTTCCAACTCGCGGTCGCGCACGGAGACGAGCTCCTCCGCTTCGCGTACGCGTCGGACGCGCCCGACGAGCATGCCCCGCTCGCTCCAGCGCGTGAGGAGAAGCAGCGCAGGCGCGAGCGCGACGATCGCCGCGGCGAACGAGAGCCAGAGATGACCGCCGAGGGGACGACGGTCGACGGCTACTGCGATTCCCAGCGCTGTGGCGGAGAACGCGAGCGCCGGGAACACCGCGACGCTTGCGACGTCGAGCGGATGCGCGCCTGCGCGGCCGCGCCAGAC
>JAFAHG010000197.1 GCA_019237315.1 Actinomycetota bacterium | reverse complement strand
CTGCCCTCTGCGTTCTGCGGCAACGTGGGCCTGCGGCCGACGTACGGCACGGTCTCGCGCTACGGCGTCGTCGCATTCGCGTCGAGTCTCGACCAGGTCGGGCCCGTGACGAAGACGGTGCGCGACTGCGCGTACCTGTACCGCATCATCTCCGGCCGCGACGAGAACGACTCGACGACCGTCGACGTCCCGCCGGTCGAGATTCCCGAAAGCGACGACCTGCGCGGACTGCGCATCGGCCTGCCCCGGCAGCTGAACGACGTCGACGGCATCGAGCCGGGCGTGAGGGCCGCGGTCGACGCCGCGCTCGCGCACGCGGAGAACCTCGGCGCGAGCATCGAGACGTGCGAGCTACCCCTGTCCGTCGACTACGGACTCGCCTGCTACTACCTCATCGCGCCTGCCGAGGCGTCCGCGAACCTCGCGCGTTACGACGGGGTCCGGTACGGCCTCCGGGTCGACGGCGACACGTTCACGGAGATGGTGATGGCGACGCGGCACGACGGCTTCGGCGACGAGGTGAAGCGCCGCATCATGCTCGGTACGTACGCGCTCTCGGCGGGGTACTACGACGCCTACTACGGCACGGCGCAGAAGGTGCGAACGGTGATCAAGCGCGAGCACGACGCGCTCTTCGAGCGGTTCGACGTCCTCGTGTCGCCGACGTGCGCGACGACCGCCTTTGCGATCGGCGCGAAGTCCGCGGACCCTCTCGCGATGTACCTGACCGACGTGCTGACGATCCCACCGAACATGGCGGGGCTGCCGAGCATGTCGATCCCGTGCGGTCTCTCGGACGGGTTGCCCGTCGGACTGCAGCTCATCGGGCCGCAGTTCGCCGAGAACACGCTCTTCCGCGCGGGTCATGCGCTCGAGCAGGCGATCGCCTTCGATTACGTTCCGGAGCGGATGCGCTGAAGCAGTTCGCGGACAATGCTGCGGACTTCGTGCCGGCGGTCGAGCGCGTGTTCGGCGAGCGGCCGCGCGTCCTCGACGGCTCGCGCGCGGTTCTCCTCGGCGACCTCAAGCTGCAGCTCGAGGCGGGCGAGCGGGAGCTCTGGCTGATCGAGCGGAACGGACCGCTCGAGCACCGGCTCGGGTACGTCCCCGTGCGGGAGTCGATCGAGGATGCGCTCCGCGACGCGAGGGAGCGGCTGCTTGGCTAGCTGGGAGCCCGTCATCGGTCTCGAGATCCACGTGCATCTGAAGACGCGCACGAAGATGTTCTGCCGCTGCCCGGTCGAGTACGCAGCCGTGCCGAACTCGAACACCTGTCCCGTCTGTCTCGCGTTCCCGGGCGCGCTGCCGGTCCCGAACCGCCGCGCGATCGAGGACTGCGTCAAGCTCGGTCTCGCCCTCGACTGCGCCGTCGCCGAGCGTGCGGTCTTCCACCGCAAGAACTACTTCTATCCCGACAATCCGAAGGCGTACCAGATCTCTCAGTACGACGAGCCGCTCTGCGTGGACGGCGGTCTGACGGTGCCGACGGCGGACGGCGAGGAGCGCATCGGCATCGTGCGGGCGCATCTCGAAGAGGACGCCGCGAAAAACGTGCACGTCGCCGCGTCGGGCCGTATCCACGGCGCGACGGCGACGCTCGTCGACTTCAACCGCTGCGGCACGCCGCTCGTCGAGATCGTCACGGCGCCGGACATCCACTCCGCGGACACCGCGAAGCGCTTCCTGCAACTCCTGCGCCAGACGATCGTCGAGCTCGATGTGTCCGACGCGGAGCTCGAGAAGGGGTCGATGCGATTCGACGTCAACGTGTCGGTGCGGCCCGCGGGGTCAGACGAGCTGCGCACGCGCACGGAGCTCAAGAACATGAACTCGTTCAACTTCGCCGCCAAGGGAATCGAGCGCGAGATCGCGCGGCAGATCCGCATCTACGAAGAGGGTGGGACCGTCGACCAGGAGACGTTGCACTTCGATCCGACGAACGAGGACTCGCCGCCGCTCCGGTCGAAGGAGGAGGCGCAGGACTACCGCTACTTCCCGGAGCCCGACCTCGTGCCGGTGCATACGCCGCGCGACGTCGTCGAGCGCCTGCGCGGCGAGATCGGGGAGCTGCCGGGCACGCGCATCCGCCGCATTGCCGACACGCTCGCCTTCTACGACGCCGACGTGCTCGTCACCGGTGGGCTCGATCAGCTTTGGGCGAAGCTCGTGCACGAAGGTGTTGATCCGAAGGAGGCCGCGAACGTCCTCGCGAACGATTTTGCGGCGACTGGCGGAAACCCGAACGACGTGAACCCAGCGGAGTTCGCCAAACTCATCAAGGCGCGACCAACTATCACGCGCGACGCTTTCTCTCGGGGCGTCGCGACGAGCTTCTCGGGGTCGTTTGTCGCCGGTGTCTTCACGGAGCAGAAGGCAGTGAGCGACGTCGCCGAGCTCGACCCCGTGATCGACCGGATCCTCGCCGCGAACGCGGGCCAGGCGGACGCCTACCGCGGCGGCAAGGAGGGGCTGCTCGGCTTCTTCGTCGGCCAGGTGATGAAGGAGACCGGCGGGAAAGCCGACCCCCGCGTCGTCAGCGAGCGGCTGCGCGAGAAGCTCGGGCCCTCGACGCCCGCGTAGAGCAGCACCGCGGCGACGAGGGCGAAGCCGCTGACCGCCGAGATGCCGAGGCCGGCAAGACCGGAGCCGACTGCCGCGACTGCCACACCCGCGAGGATGAGCGCGTTTCCGAGCGGCCTGGCGGCGAACGTCGCGAGCGCCACGACCACCACGGCCAGCGTCCCGAGCCCGTTCCCCGCGATCGCCACGACGCGTGCCGTCGTGTCGACGTGGTGCTGTGCCGCCGGGATCGCGTGGGCGAACCCGCCGTGCACGGGCATCGCCGCCGCAACGCCGACGGCCAGCCCGCTCCAGAGGAGGCCGGCGGTCGCCGCCCACCGTCGCCCCGCGAGGAGCAGCGAGCCGACGCCCAGGAGCGGTGCGACAAGCAGGCCGCCGGCGAGGTAGTACACGCGGAAGACACGTGCGTCCCAGCCGTGCGCAGCGCCCCACGCGAGACACGCCGACGCCGCCGCGTAGGCGAGCAGAGCGGCACCCCACGCGACTCGGCGCCGCGCGAGCAACGCGCCGGCGAGGCGCAGCGACACGAGCGCGGCGGCAAAGGCGAGCAGCGTCTGCATTCGCGTAGTCTGACTGCAAATGGAGAAGCGCTACCTGTTCACGCCCGGTCCGACGCCGGTTCCGCCCGAGGTCCTGGCAGCGATGGCGGAGCCGATGGTGCACCACCGCGGATCGGACTTCCGCGCGGTCTACGAGCGCGCGCTCGAACGGCTCCGCGACGTCTTCCGGACGAAGGCCGACGTGCTCCTCTTCGCGGCGTCAGGAACCGGGGCGATGGACTCGGCCGCCGCGAACCTGTGCACGCCGGGCCAGCGGGTCGCAGTCGTCACCGCGGGCGCGTTCGGCGACCGGTGGGTCGCGCTGTGCGAGCAGTACGGGCTCGACGTCCAGAAGCTGGCTTACGAATGGGGCGAGGCGCCCTCGCCGGACGAGGTCGGCGCGGCCGTCCGCGAGAGCGGAGCGGGAGTCGTCTTCTGCACGCACTCGGAGACCTCCACGGGCGTCGTCGCCGACGTGCAGGGCCTCAAGCAGGCCGTGGGCGACGCGACGCTCGTCGTCGACGCGATCTCGTCGCTCGGCGCGGTGCCGCTCGAGACCGACGCGTGGGGGATCGACGTCGTCCTCTCCGGCTCGCAGAAGGCGCTCATGTGCCCGCCCGGGCTCGCGATGGCGTCCGTCGCCGATCCGCTCTGGGAGCGGTTGCCACAGTCGCGCAGCTTCTATTTCGATTGGCGTCGCGCGCGCAAGGCGCAGGAGATGTTCGACGCGGCGTTCACGCCGGCCGTGTCGCTCATCCGCGGCCTCGAGGTCGCGCTCGGGCTCATCGCCGAGGCGGGGCTCGACGCCGCGTTCGAACGCCACGTCCGTCTCGGCCGCGCTGCACGCGCAGGGCTGAAGGCGATGGGGCTCGAGCTCTTCTCTCCGGACGACGATTCATCGGCTGTTGTCACCGTAGCGAACGTCCCGGACGGCATCGACGGCGGCGAACTTCTGCGCCACTTGCGCGACCGGCACGGTGTGACGCTCGCACCGGGACAGGGTCACCTGAAGGGGAAGATCTTCCGCATCGGCCACATCGGCTGGTTCGACGTGTTCGACATCGCCGCCGCGCTCGCCGCGGTCGAGCTCTCGCTCACGGAGCTCGGCGCAGACGTGGAGCGTGGGGTCGCCGTGCCGCGCGCCTTCGAGGCGTATGACGAGCACGTCGCCGTGTGACCCCGCTCAGTCAGCTCTGGCCCGAACCGGTGCAACGCGTGTCCGCCTACCTCCGTGCGGCCGCGGTCGACGCGACCGTGCAGGAGTTCCCGGGCGGAACGCCGACGGCCCGCGCAGCTGCGGAGGCGATCGGGTGCGAGCCGGAGTTGATCGTCAAGTCGCTCCTCTTCGTCTGCGACGGTGCGTTCGTCCTCGCGCTCGTCCCGGGCGACCGGCGCGCCGACGAGCGCAAGGTCGCAGCGGCGGCCGGCGCGCACACGGTCCGGATCGCCACGCCCGACGAGGTCGTCCACGCGACCGGCTTCGAGCCGGGCGCCGTCGCGCCGTTCCCGCACCGCGCAGTCGCCCGGACCTTCGTCGACAGGTTGTTCCTCCAGCACGCGCGTGTCTGGATCGGCGCCGGCACCGACACGCACATGGCCGCCCTCGCGCCGTCCGACCTGCAGCGGCTCGCGGGCGCGCGTACGGCCGATCTCGTCACCCACAGCTAAGCTCTGTGGACACAGGTGTCCGACTGAAGTCGGACACCTTTCAAAGGAGACCACGTGCAGCCCACGGAGAAAATCTGGGTCAACGGCGAGCTCGTCGACTGGGACGACGCGAGGATCCACATCGGCGCGCACGGCCTCCACTACGGCACCGGGGTCTTCGAGGGCATCCGGTGCTACGAGACGCCGAAGGGCCCCGCGGTCTTCCGGCTCACCGACCACATGCAGCGCCTTCACGACTCGGCGCAGCTTCTCTACATGGAGATTCCGTACTCGGTCGAGGACCTCCGCGCGGCCACCAACGAGCTGCTCGACGCGTGCTCGCTGCGCGAGTGCTACATCCGCCCGATCGCGTTCTACGGGTTCGGCCAGCTCGGCGTCTCCGCGCGCGGGAATCCGGTCGAGGTCGCGATCATGGCGTGGCCGTGGGGCACGTACCTCGGCGAGGAGGCGCTCGAGCGCGGCATCCACGCGAAGGTCTCGACGTGGCAGCGCATCCCGCCGAACGTGATCCCGCACGCGTCGAAGGCGACCGGCGTCTACCTCAACTCGATGCTCGCCGTCTCCGAGGCGCAGCGCGCCGGCTACGACGAGGCGATCATGCTGACGCCGGAGGGGACGGTCGCGGACGGTCCCGGCGAGACGATCTTCGTCGTCAGCCGCGGCAAGTTGCACACCCCGGACCTGTCCACCGGGATCCTGCACGGGATCACGCGCGACTCTGTCCTCGCGATCGCGCGTGAGCTCGGTTACGAAGTCGTGGAGAAGACGCTGATCCGCTCCGACCTGTACCTCGCGGACGAAGTCTTCATGTGCGGCACGGCGGCGGAGATCACCCCGCTGCGCGCGATCGACGACCACGAGATCGGCGTCGGGCCGGTCACGCGCGAGATCCAGCGCATGTACCTCGACGTCGTGCGCGGCAAGAACGAACGCTTCGCCGAGTGGCGCGAGCTCGTCCCGAGCATGTCGCGCGCCGCTTGAGCACGACGACCCGCCGCATCACCCTCTCCTCACCCTGGCTCGACGAGCGCGACGAGGAGCTCGTCCTCGAGGTGTTGCGCTCGGGCCGGCTCTCGCTCGGACCCACGGGCCCGCGCTTCGAGCGGATGCTTGCGGATGCTGTCGGCGCGCCGTACTGCGCCGCCGTTTCCTCGGGCACTGCGGGACTGCATCTCTGTATGCGCCTGGCGGGAGTCGGCCCCGGCGACGAGGTCATCACGTCGCCGTACTCGTTCGTCGCGTCCGCGAACTGTGCGATCTACGAAGGCGCGACTCCGGTCTTCGCCGACATCGACCCGCGCACATTCAACCTCGACCCGGCCGCTGTCGAGGCTGCGGTCACGGCGCGCACGAAGGCGGTGGTCGCGGTCGATATCTTCGGCTACCCCTGCGAGCTCGACGAGCTGCGCGCGATCTGCGACCGCCACGGGCTCTACTTCGTCGAGGACGCGTGCGAGGCACTCGGCGCGACGTACAAGGGAAGGCCGCTCGGATCGCACGGCCATCCGGCGACCTTCGCGTTCTACCCGAACAAGCAGATGACGACGGGGGAGGGAGGCGCGGTCACGACCGGCTCCGAGGAGGAGCACGAGCTGCTCGTGTCTCTCCGCAACCAGGGGCGCCTCGAGACGTCGAGCTGGCTCCAGCACGGACGGCTCGGGTTCAACTACCGCCTGGACGACATCTCCGCGGCGCTCGGGATCGGCCAGCTCGAGCGGCTCGACCGGATCCTCGGCGCGCGCAGCGAAGTGGCGGCGCGGTACGCCGATCTCCTTGCCGGCCTCGACGTCGAGCCGCCCCTTCCCGACGACGCCGACCACGTGCGTTCGTGGTTCGTCTACGTCGTCGAGCTGCCGCGCGGGGTCGACCGCGACGGCGTCATCCGCCGGCTCGGCGAAGAGGGCGTCGACTGCGCCCCGTACCTGCCATCGATCCACCTGCAGAGCTACATGCGCGAGCGGTACGGCTTCTCCGATGGCATGTTCCCGGTGAGCGAGGATGTCAGCGCGCGCACGATGGCGATTCCCTTCCACGCGCGTCTCGAGCGCGAGGATCAGGAACGGGTCGTCGAAGCGCTCCGCAACGCGCTCGGCTGAACCGGCCCTGGCCGTAAGCAGGTGGCAGCCGCTGTGACAGAAGTGCAACAGACGATCCACAGCGCGACGAATGTCCTGCTCTGCGGCGTGCTGGTTGGGACATGTCCCGCGGCAGCCGCCGTTACGGGGGCCCCCGGGCTACGCTCCGCGCGATGACAGACGGCGCGCCGCGGATGATCTTCCTCGGCTTCGGGAAGTACGTCCGGGCCGACAAGATCTATGCGCTCGAACCGCTCGGCGAGGGCGAGCGCGGACACGGCGCCCGCACACGGGTCTACGTCGAGGGGATCAACGGCGCCATCGTCGCCTCGCGCACCGAGCGCGCCATCATCGCGGCGATGGGATCGACGCCGGCCGGCGAGTCGCGCCTTCTCGACGACGCGCTCGAGCTCGCGCAACGTGTCGCCGAAGCCGCCGAGCAGGGTCGCTTCGATGTCGGCGACCTCGGCCGTCGCGCTCGCCGCCTCCTCGCCTCCACGACCCGCGACGAAGCGCAGCAACTCTTCTGAACCTCACGCGCGACTTCTTCGCGCGCGACGTCCACGAGGTCGCGCACGCGCTGATCGGCGCCGAGCTCTTCGTCGACGGCGTCGGCGGCACGATCGTCGAGCTCGAGGCGTACGACCACGAGGATCCCGCAGCGCACGGCTTCCGCGGCCGCACCGAGCGCAACGCGAGCATGTTCGGCCCGCCCGGCCACGCCTACGTCTACCGCTCCTACGGTATCCACTGGTGCCTCAACTTCGTTTGTGAAGACGAGGGAGTCGCGAGCGCGGTCCTGATCCGCGCTCTCGTACCGACTCAGGGGCTGGAGGAGATGCGGGCTCGACGAGGGGTCGGCGAGCCTCGTCTCCTCTGCGCGGGACCCGGCCGCCTCTGCCAGGCGCTCGGCGTCACGCGGACACACGACGGACTGCCGCTCGACGAGCCGCCGTTCGAGCTACGCGCGCGCAGCGGGCCCGCCGAGATCGTCACCGGACCGCGCATCGGGATCACGAAGGCCGCAGACCTTCCGTGGCGCTACGGCCTCGCCGGCTCGCGGTTCCTCAGCCGGCGGTTCTGAGGACGATGCGCATTCCCGGCGCGGCCGCGACACCCCACACCGGCTGCTGCGCGACGATCTTCCCCGAGTGCCCGCGCACGCGCACGCGCAGCTTCAGCGCTGCGAGCTTCGCCATGGCGCGCGCGACGGTGAGCCCGACGAGCCGCGGCACGACGCCGTGCTGCGCCTTCGGCAGGACGAGCGTCACGTGGTCCCACGCGGAGAGCGTCCCGTTCGCGGGGATCTGCCCCACGACGACGTCGAGCCGCTCGGCGGGCCGCGCCGG
>JAFAHG010000156.1 GCA_019237315.1 Actinomycetota bacterium | reverse complement strand
AGATCGTCGACGCCGATCGCGATGTGCCCGTACCCGGTGCCCATCTCGTACGTGCGTCCGTCGTGGTTGAACGTGAGCTCGAGCACGTCCCGCTGGTCGCCCATGCTGAAGAAGTAGTTCGTGGCCTCCTTCTCGCCGTTGCGGACGATGTCCATCTCGCGGCTGAACGTAAAGCCGAGCGCCTCGTAGAACGCGCGGCTCCGGACCGGATCCGTGATCCGGTACATGGTGTGGAGGTAATGCGACATGCGCGTGATCCTACGTGCAGAAGTTCCACTTTCGTCACAGTCTCGTTTCACACGCGTGACACTTCGGCGGCTAGCGTCGTCTGCATGGAAAACACATCTGCAACGCCGTGGGGACGCGCGCAGAGGCTCGACGCGGCGCGTGTGTCCCAGCGCGCGGGAGATAAGCGCTTCGCCTCCGTCGTCGAGCTCCTCGAGTCCCCGAACGGGCAGCGCCTCGTCCGGTTCGCGTATTCGACCGACGGCACGGCTCGCCGCGGACCGGTCACGCTGCGGGTCGCCGACATCGGCAAGCTGCGCGCAGTCGTCGTCGACAAGCATCCCGACCTTGCGGATGCGCTCGGTTGGGGTGGGGCCTAGACGGCGACCGCGATCGACAACCGAGCAGCGTCGACGAGCGACCCCAGGATGAGGGCGCCGTCGGTCGAGCCGAGCAGCGGGTCGACCGCGTGTTCCGGATGCGGCATGAGGCCGAAGACGTTCCCGGCCGCGTTCAGGACGCCGGCGACGTCGCCGACCGCACCGTTCGGGTTCTCAGCCTCCGCGTAGCGGAGGAGAAGCCGGCCGTCGGCTTCCAGCTCTGCGAGGAGGTCCGCGTCCGCGAACCAGCACCCCTCGCCGTGCTTCACGGCGATCGTGAGCTCCTGGTCCGCGTGGCAGCGGCTCGTGAACGGCGTGTCCGCCCGCTCGACGCGAAGCGCGACGTCACGGCAGACGAACGCGAGCGACGCATTCGGCCGGAGCGCTCCGGGCAGCAGACCCGCCTCGGTGAGGATCTGGAAGCCGTTGCAGATCCCGAGCACGAGCCCGCCATCCTCGGCGAACTCCGTCACCGCGCGCATGACCGGCGAGAAGCGCGCGATCGCCCCGCAGCGGAGGTAATCGCCGTACGAGAACCCGCCGGGGAGGACGACGGCTGCCGTTCCCGCGGGAAGCGCGGGCTCGTCGTGCCACACGCGAACCGCGTCGGCGCCGAGCCGTTCGAGGGCTTGCTGCGCGTCGCGGTCGTCGTTCGAGCCGGGGAAGACGACGACGGCGATCAGCGGGCGTGGCTCGCTCACGCGTCGGCCTGGAGCGCGATCTCGTAGCTCTCGATCAGAGGGTTCGCGAGCAGCTGCTCGCACATGCGTTCGAGCTGCGCGCGCGCATCGCCCGCGTCCTCGGTGTCGAGATCGAGCTCGACGACGCGGCCGACGCGGGCGCTGTCGACGGCGAAGCCGAGATGTCGCAGCGACGACTCGACGGCCTGCCCCTGCGGGTCGAGGATGCCGTCCTTCGGGCGGACGACGACCGTCGCCCTCATTCGAGGACGATCTCCGGCCGCGCGCAGTAGTCGTCGAACGAAAGCTCGGTCAGGAGCTCGAACGCCTCGACGTACCGCGCGCGCGTGCCCGCGACGACGTCGTCCGGGAGCTCCGGCCCCGGGTAGGTCTTGTCCCAGCCGAGCGACTCGCAGTAGTCGCGCACGAACTGCTTGTCGAACGACGGCTGCGCTCCACCTTCCGCGTACTCGTCCGCAGGCCAGAAGCGCGACGAGTCGGGAGTGAACGCCTCGTCTGCGAGCACGAGGTTTCCCGCGGAATCCGTGCCGAACTCGAGCTTCGTGTCGGCGAGGATGACGCCGCGCTTCTCGGCATAGGCGCTCACGACGTCGTAGAGCTCGAGCGAGAGGCGCTCCACCTCGTCGAAGACGTCCTCGCCGACGAGGGCGACGGCCGCGTCGCGGTCGATGTTCTCGTCGTGGCCGGTCTGCGCCTTCGTCGCCGGGGTGAAGATCGGCGTCGGCAGACGCGAGGACTCGACGAGCCCCTCGGGCAACAAGTGGCCGCACACCGCGTTCGTCGCCCGGTAGTCCTTCCAGCCCGAGCCCGCGAGATAGCCGCGCACGACGCATTCGATCGGCAGCATCTCGAGGCGTCGGCACTCGGTCGACCGCCCGTCGGCCCGCAAAGCCAGCAGGTGGTTCGGAACCTGCTCGCGCGTCCGCGCGAACCAGAACCCCGACAGTCCCGTCAGCACGCGGCCCTTGTCGGGGATCGGCGTCGGCAGCACGACGTCGAACGTCGAGATGCGGTCGCTCGCCACGAGCAACAGGCGCTCGTCGTCGACCGCGTAGATCTCCCGGACCTTGCCGCTCGCGACGTGCGTCGCCGTCTCAGACATGGACTGCCTCCCCCGTGAGTGAATGAAGCCGCTCGAACACGGCGTCGACGTGCTGCAGCGTGCTCCGCAGGTCGAACGCCTGCGCGATGGCCTGTTCGTCGAGCACGGCCTGGATCTCCGGGTCGTCGCGCACGAGCGCGGCGAAATCCTGCTCTTCGTCCCACGCGCGCATCGCATTGCGCTGCACGAGCCTGTATGCGTCACGGCGGTCGGCACCCGCCTCGACGAGTGCGAGCAGCACGCGGTGCGAGAAGACGAGACCGTGTGACGCGTCGAGATTGCGCCGCATCCGCTCGGGATAGACCACGAGACCGTCGACGATCCAGAGGAAGCGGTCGAGCATGTAGTCGAGCGCGAGAAACGCATCGGGAACGACGACCCGCTCGGCCGACGAGTGCGAGATGTCTCGCTCGTGCCAGAGCGGCATGTTCTCGAGGCCGACGATCGCGTGCGAGCGAACGACCCGCGCGAGTCCGCAGATCCGCTCGGCCACCTTCGGGTTGCGCTTGTGAGGCATAGCCGACGAGCCCTTCATCCCGGCGGCGAACGGCTCCTCGACTTCGCGGACCTCCGTGCGTGCGAGGTGGCGGATCTCGGTCGCGAAACGCTCGAGCGACGTCGCGGTGATCGCGAGCGCATTCAGGAGCTCTGCGTGCCGGTCGCGCGCGATCACCTGCGTCGAGAGTGGATCCGGCTCGAGCCCGAGTCGATCGCACGCGATCCGCTCGACTTCGGGATCGAGCGCCCCGTACGTGCCGACCGTCCCGGAAAGCTGCCCGACCCGGTTCGCCTCGAGCGCGGCAGCGATGCGCGCGCGATCGCGGTCGAGCTCGAACGCCCAGCCTGCGAGCTTCCAGCCGAACGTCGTCGGCTCCGCGTGAATCCCGTGCGAGCGCCCGATGCACACCGTGTGACGGTGCTCCTCGGCGCGCGCGACGACTGCGTCGATGATGCGGTCGACCCCCGCAACAACCAGCCGCCCGGCGTCCTGGATCTGTAGCGCGAGGGCGGTGTCGACGACGTCGGAAGACGTGAGCCCGTAATGGACCCACCGCCCCTCCGGGCCGAGTTGCTCCGCGACTGCGTCGACGAAGGCGGCGAGATCGTGGTCCGTCGTCTGCTCGATCTCGGCGACGCGTTCCGGCGTCGGCACGCGGACGGTCGAGCGGATCGCCGCGACGTCGGCGGCCGGGACGACGCCGAGCTCGGCCCACGCGTCGAGCGCGGCGAGTTCGACGTCGAGCCACCGCTGCAGCTTTCCCGCCTCCGACCAGATCCCGGCCATTTCAGGCCTGGAGTAGCGGGCAATCACGGACGACAGTGTAGAGAGGGGTTCAGCCGGCCCCGAGGATGCGGGCCGCCAGGACGGCCGCGTTCTTCGCATTGTCCACACCCACCGTCGCGACCGGAACGCCGGGCGGCATCTGCACGATCGAGAGCAGCGCGTCGAGCCCGTCGAGGACGCTCATCGAGGAGCGAAGCGGCACGCCGATCACGGGCAGCTTCGTGTGTGCTGCGACGACGCCCGGCAGTGCCGCCGCGAGCCCCGCGCCGCAGATCAGGACGCGCAGTCCACGGTCGGCCGCGGTTCGCGCGTACTCCGCGACCGCGTCGGGTGTGCGATGAGCAGAGCGCACCTCGAACTCCCACGCGAGGCCGCGCGCGTCGAGCTCGTCGAACGCCGGCTGCATCCGCTCTCGGTCGGACTCCGAGCCGACGAGGATGCCGACGACCGGGTCAGCCACCTGCGGCCGCCGCGATGTCCCGTCGATAACGCATTCCCTGGAAGCTCACCTTGTCCACCGCCCCGTAGGCCCGCGCGCGTGCTTCCCCCACCGTCGCGGCGAGCGCCGTCACCGACAGGATACGGCCACCGTTCGTCACGACCCGTCCGTCACGGACGGCCGTACCGCCGTGGAACACGAATGCGTCGTCCGCGGCAGCCTCGAGACCCTCGATCGGGGCGCCCGCGTAGTCGCTGCGCGCGGGGTATTCGGGGCCCGTCAGCACCACGGTCACCGCGGCCTCCGCGGATTCGTGCAGCGAAACCCCGCTCAGGTCCCTGTTCGCCGCCGCGGCCAACGCATGGAGCAGGTCGCCCTCGAGGCGCGGCACGACCACCTGGGTTTCGGGATCGCCGAAGCGCGCGTTGAACTCGAGCACGCGCGGGCCGTCGGTCGTCACCATCAGGCCGGCGAACAGGCACCCGACGAACGGCGTCCCGCGACGGGCGAGCTCATCCAGGACCGGCTGGTGGATCTGCTCGACGAGCGCGGCGACGTCAGTGCCGGCAACCGGCGAGTACGCGCCCATGCCGCCCGTGTTCGGCCCTGTGTCGCCGTCGCCCGCGCGCTTGAAGTCCTGTGCCGCACCGATCGGAACGGCGCGGTTTCCGTCGCACAGCGCGAAGACGGATACCTCGTAGCCTTCGAGCAGCTCCTCGATGACGAGCGACGTTCCGAACGCGGCCGCGCCGCGCAGCGCCTCGTCGACCTCGGCCGCGGTGCGGCAGACGAAGACGCCCTTCCCGGCCGCGAGTCCGTCCGCCTTGATCACGCAGGGCGCACGTGCGACCGACAGGGTCGCCGCCGCGGCGACGCCCGCGGCCGCGAGCACCTCCTTCGCGAACGACTTCGAACCCTCGACACGCGCCGCCTCCGCACCCGGGCCGAACACCGCGATCCCCGCGTGCCGCAGCTCGTCGCCGACGCCCGCCACGAGCGGCGCCTCCGGACCGATCACCGCGAGGTCGATGCCGAGGGTGCGCGCGAGGTCGAGCAGCCCGTCGCCGTCGTCCGCGCGAACCGGATGGCAGTGTCCGAGCGCCGCGATACCGGGGTTGCCCGGTGCGGCGTGGAGTTCGGTGAGCGAAGGGCTGCGCGCGATCGCCCACGCGAGCGCGTGCTCGCGCGCGCCCGAGCCGACGAGCAGCACCTTCACGCGGCGAGTCTAACGGCGGGTTTCGCGACTCTCCGATCGCGGCACGACGACTCCGTGCAGGAGCCCGGTCTCGACAGGCATGAGTGGGAAACGGAGTGGCAAGACCTCGAGGAGCGTCTCGCGGACGATCCGTACGACGCGCTGTTCGAGCTCGACGACCTCGTCGCGCGGATGATGGAGGCGCGCGGTCTGCCGCTCGAAGAGCGCGAGGCGCAGAACGAGACCGAGCCGGAGACCGTCCGGCAGTTCGTCGAGGCGCGTCGCATCACGCGGCGCGTCGGGGACGGCGAGGAGGTCGATCCCGGCGATGTAGGCTTCGCCGTGAACGCCTATCGCGAGCTGTACGGCGTGCTGCTCGAGAGCGGCCTCGACCGCTAGGCCGCGTTCCGCACGCGGTCCCATGTAAGCGGAACGAACCACAGCGCGACCGCGACGCTGCCGCCGACGGCGAGGATCGTCGTCGGAGCGATCGCCGTTGCGGCGGCGGCCGCTGCGGCGTACCCGACGGGCGTGAGTCCGAACGACCCGAAGAAGTCGAAGCTGAAAACGCGCGACAGCAGCCGCTCCGGCACGAGTTGCGTGATCAGCGTCGTCCACGACGCGATCCCGATCCCGATGAAGAATCCGCGCCACACCACCGCGGCGGCGGCGAGCCAGTACCACGGCGACAGGCCGAGGACGGCGATGCCGATGTCGTTGATGCCGAACGCGGCGAAGCAGATGAAGACGCGGTGCCGGCGTGGGTGCCAGCGTGCCCACGCGAGCGAGCCGGCGACCATCCCGGCTGCCATCAGGCTGAACAGGAGCCCGTAGGACCCGACGCCTCGTCCGTAGTGGTTCTGCACGACGCGCGGCAGCAGCGCGTTGAAGGGCGCCATCGCGATCATGAGGATCACCGTCGCCGCGAGGATCCCCGTCCAGATCCACGGGACCGAGACGACGTACCGGAACCCTTCGACGAACTCGCGCTTGATCGTCGACTGTGAATCGGTGCGGACGTCACGCGGCCGCGCGAGCGCGAGCGCCGTCGCCGAGACGAGGAACGACGCCGCGTCGATTCCCCACACGGGCGAAGGCCCGACCGCGCCGTAGAGTCCCGCGGCGATTCCCGGCCCGACGACGGAGCTGCTCTGCCGCGCGATCGACAGCCAGGAGTTTGCGGACGGCAGGAGCGGCGTCTCGACGACGAGCGGCACGATCCCGCTGAACGCGGGCTGGAAGAACCCGTCTGCGAGCCCGAACGCCGCGGCGAGACCGAGCACCGCGCCGAGTGTCATGTGCCCGGTGAGCTCGATCGCGAGGAAGCCGCCGACGACAAGCGCGCGGGCGATGTCGGAGGAGATCATCAGCCGGCGGCGCGGGTACCGGTCGGCGAGAACCCCGCCGAGGAGGAGCGTCGTCAGCATCGCGAGCGACTGGAGCGCCAGGACGTACCCGAGCGAGCTCGCGCGGCCCGTCAGGTCGGTGACGCGCCAGCCGAGCGCGACGAGGAACGCGGCGTCGCCGACGAACGAGATCGTCTGACCGCCCCACAGCAGGCGGAAGTCGCGGCTCGAGAAGGCCGCGAGCGTGCTGCGGCGAGCCGGCTCCAAGGCGGCCTCGTCCATGTGACGAGGCTAACGATCCGGCCTATGATCCGCGCGATGCTGATCGCGACGACGAATGAGCTCCCCGGTTACGTGGTCGACGAGGTTCTCGGCGAGGTGTTCGGCCTGACCGTGCGGTCGCGGAACATCGGCTCGCAGATCGGCGCCGGGCTGAAGTCGCTCGTCGGCGGCGAGCTCAAGGGGATGACGAAGTCCCTCGCCGACAGCCGGCAGCAGGTGATCGACCGCATGGTCGAGGAGGCGGAGGCGAAGGGCGGCAACGCGATCCTCGCGATGCGGTTCGACACGAGCGACATGGGCTCGAACTGGACCGAGATCTGCGCGTACGGGACAGCGGTGCGCGTCCGCAAGGCATGAGGACGCGCGCGGCCGGTGTCGTCGCGGCATCGGCGGCAATCATCTCGTTCGCTCTGGCCGGGTCCGCATCCGGTCACGTCGTGTGTCGCTCGCCGTCGTGCCCGGTGCCTGCAGTCGCGTTGCCGGCCCATGTGCAGCGCGCACCGTGCGCGTCGGTCGTGACGGGCGGCGGTTGGTTTGCTTGGCCATGTCTCAGCGCGTCGGATCCGTTCGCGCATCCCTCAAGGCCGGCGAGTCGAGTACGCGGCTGAATCCCTGCGGCGCCTAGCGGCTCTGTGTATGCGTGTGGACGAGTTGTTCGCAACTTGTCGCGTTTCGGACACTGGCGACCGCACGGCGCGCAACGTAGGCTCGTCGCCATCAGGGGAGGGAGGTGGGTCCCGTGCACAATGTGCACGGGACTAGGGTTTTCGGGCGGGCGTGCGGCTCAGGCGAGGACGCGTTCGCGGGCTGCGCCGACGCCGACCAGCTCGACCGGGACTTCAAGCGCGTCCTCGACGAACTCGACGTACCGACGCGCATTCTCCGGCAGCGCGCTGCGCGTCGACGCGTCGTCGAGTGGCTCGCCCCAGCCGGGCAGCACCTGCCACACCGGCCGCGCATGGTGGAAGTCGCTCTGGTGGGCCGGGAAGTGCGGCGTCTCGCTCCCGTCCCGCTGGACGTAGCGCACGCACACCGGCAGCTCCGCGAACGCGGATAGCACGTCGAGCTTCGTCAGCGCGAGCGACGTGATGCCGTTCACGCGCACCGCATAGCGGAGCGCCACCAAATCGAGCCAGCCGCAGCGGCGCACGCGCCCCGTGACCGTGCCGAACTCGCCGCCGAGCTCCTGCACGCGGGCCTGGTCCGGCCCTTCGATCTCGGATGGCAACGGGCCCTCGCCGACGCGCGTCACGTACGCCTTCGCGACGCCGAGCACGCGGTCGATGCGCGTCGGGCCGATACCCATCCCCGTCGAGGCGCCGGACGCGATCGGGTTCGACGACGTGACGAAGGGATACGTGCCGTGGTCGAGGTCGAGCAGCGTGCCCTGCGCGCCCTCGAAGAGGACGTCCTTCCCTTCGCGCAGCGCCTGGTCGACGAGCAGCGACGCGTCCCCGACGATCGGCCGCAGCCGCTGCGCGTAGTTCTCGTAGCGCGACGCGACATCCTCGAGCTCGAAGCCCTCGACCTCGTAGACGCGCTCGAGCCACACGTTCTTCTCGGCGAGCGCGACCTCGATCTTCTGCCGCAGGATCTTCGGGTCGAGGATGTCCTGCACGCGGATGCCGAGCCGCGACGCCTTGTCCGCGTACGCGGGGCCGATGCCACGCCGTGTCGTTCCGATCTGCAGCTTGCCGAGGCGCCGCTCGGATGCCTGGTCGATTGCGATGTGCCACGGCATGATCAGGTGCGCGTTCCCGGAGAGCACGACGACCGACGTGTCGACGCCGCGTGCGTCGAGATCGTCGAGCTCCGCGATCAGCACCTCCGGGTCGACGACGCAGCCCGCGCCGATGACCGAGACCTTCCCCGAGATCACCCCGCTCGGCGTCTGGCGGATCTTGTACGTCTCACCGCCGGCGATGATCGTGTGCCCGGCATTCGGCCCGCCCTGGTAGCGGCAGACCACATCCGAGCGTTGCGCGAGCAGGTCGACGATCTTCCCCTTCCCTTCGTCGCCCCACTGCGCGCCGACGACGACCGTCGCGGGCACGCCCCGCAGTGTGCCTGAGTACAGTCGAGCGTGTCGCGGATTCCGGACCTTGGCCGACGGGGCGGCGGCTGGGTCTTCCTCCAGTCGATCCTGTTCGTCGCGGTCGCCGCGATGCGGCTGACGGGCGTGCGCTGGCCGCACGCCGACCGCGCGTACCTGCTCGCAGCGGGGCTCGCACTCGTAGTGGCGGGTATCGCGCTCTTCGCGGCCGCGCGTGTCGTGCTCGGCCGCGCGTTCACGCCGTTTCCGCGGCCTCGTGAGAACGGCGGCTTCCGCGACGGCGGTCCGTACCGCGTCGTCCGCCACCCGATCTACGCCGCGGTGCTGCTCATCGCCGTCGGCTACGCGCTCGCACGCGCTCCGCTCGCGTTCGTCCCGACTGCGCTCCTCGCGATCGTCTTCGACCTCAAGGCGCGCCGCGAGGAGGCATGGCTCGCCGAGCGCTACCCCGAGTACGACGGGTACCGCCGGCGGACGAGCCGGTTTCTTCCCTTCCTCTACTGAGGGCGCCAGGCGTACCGCGCGTCCGGCTCCCGCTCCTCGTTGTCGGCGCCGTCGGTCGTGAAGACGAGGACGAATCCCGCCCGCTCGTAGAAGCGCCGCGCACCCTCGTTTCGCTGGAAGGACCAGAGCTCGAGCCCGTCGGGGCGCCGGGCCTTCGCGTGCGCGAGCAGGCGCGCGCCGATCCCGCGACCCTGCGCGGCCGGTTCGACGTACAGGTGCTCGAGGTCGTGCTCGCCGAGCGCTGCGAACCCGCGCACGGCTCCGTCGTCCGCGACCCACACCTCGAGTCGCTCGAGCATCACGTCGGCGATCCAGCGCCGCGTCTCCTCGTCCGTGTGCAGCCGCGGGAGATACGTCATCCCTGCGCGGGCGGCGAGAAAGACGTCGGCGACGGCATCCGCGTCCGCGGCGCCCGCCCGACGGAGCTCCATCTCAGCTGACGGCCGCGAGCCGCGTCCTGCCGACACGGTGCACGACGATGCGGTGGCCGCGCCGGCACGTCGTGAAGCCGACGTCGGCCTCCCTTCGCAGCGTGCCGCTGACGTACGCAGCGCGCACCGAGATCGACCAGGCCCCGCGCCGTGCGAGGCACGCTTCGCACGACGTTTCGAACTCGGTCGCGTCGGGGCCCACCCACACGTGCTGGCGCGCCGTGTTCACTGCAACTGCAGCTGCCGTTCGTCGGCGTGGGTGAGTGGCGCCGGACGTTCCACGCGGCGCAGCACGAGCTCGTGCCCGGCCGCGCACCGAGCGAACGACACCGACGAGTCCGCATCGACCGTGCCGCGCACGCTGGCGCCGCGCACGGCGTCGGCGAACGCGAGCCCGCCGTCGCGCGCAGCGTCGAGGCACGTCTCACAGAGGCACGAGAACGACTTCGCGCTTGGCGCAAGCCACACGACGCTCGCCGTCACGCGGCCGCCCTCGCGTCGTGCCGCGCGGCGAGATCGGCGAACTTCGCGTAACGCTTGAGGAACGCGAGCTTCTCCGTTCCGGTCGGGCCGTTGCGGTGCTTGGCGAGGATGACCTCGGCGAGGCCCTGGTCCTCGGACTGCTCGTTGTAGTACTCGTCGCGGTAGAGGAACATCACCATGTCGGCGTCCTGCTCGATCGACCCGGACTCGCGCAGGTCCGAGAGCAGCGGGCGCTTGTCGGTGCGCGACTCGACCGCGCGCGAGAGCTGCGACAGCGCCATCACCGGTACGTCGAGGTCGCCGGCGATCACCTTGAGCGAGCGCGAGATCTGCGACACCTCTTGCACGCGGTGCTCGATCGACCCGCTGCCCATCAGCTGCAGGTAGTCGACGAGGATCAGCCCGAGCTTCGGCTCCTTCGCCTTGAGGCGGCGCGCCTTCGAGCGGATCTCGAGCATCGTCGTCATGCGCGTGTCGTCGACGTAGATCGGTGCCTTCGTGATCGTGTCGCAGGCCTTGACGAGCCGCGGCCAGTCCTCGGGCGTGAGCTTCCCGGTGCGCAGGCGCTGCAGCTCGACGCGCGCCTCCGCGCAGAGGAACCGCTGCACGACCTCGATCTTCGACATCTCGAGAGTGAACACCGCGACGGGGATGCCGTGGTGTACCGCGAGGTTCGACGCGACGCCGAGCGCGAACGCGGACTTCCCCATGCTCGGGCGGCCGGCGACGATGACGAGGTTGCCGGGCTGGAGGCCCGACGTCATCTGGTCGACGTCGCGGAAGCCCGTCGGCGTGCCGGTCATCTCGCCGCCGGACTCGTACATCTTCGTGATCTGCTCGAAGCTCTCGCGGACGAGCACGTCGACGTGGTCGAAGCTGCCGCGGATGCGGTGCTGCGCGAGGTCGAACACCATCTGCTCGGCCTGGTCGACGAGGTCGGGCGTCTCGCCCGGGCGCTCCCAGCCGAGGCGCTGGATCTGCTCGCCCACGAGCGTCAGCCCGCGGAGCGTCGCCATCTCGCGGACGATCTTGGCGTAGTGCGCGGCGTTCGACGTCGCCGGCACGAGGGCCGCGATCTCGTGCACGCGCTCCTTGCCGCCGATCTCCTCGAGCTCGCCCTTCTCGTGCAGCTTGTCGGCGATCGTGATCGCGTCGACGGGCTGACCGTGCTGGTAGAGCTCGATCGCGGCGAGGTAGATCTTCGCGTGCGAGCCGCGGTAGAAGTCGCCGGCGTCGACGATCTCGCTCACCGCCTCGATCGCCGCCGCCGAGAGCATCATGGCGCCGAGGACCGACTCCTCGGCGTCGAGGTTCTGCGGCGGGATCGGGGCGGTGGCGAGGGCCTGGGCAGGCATGGCCATCAAGGCGGAGTGAAGCCGAGCGCCGAGGCCGATTCAACGCTGTGGAAAGGCGTGTGCGCAATCGCGAGGAGGCTGGGTTTTGCAGCCATTAGAGAACGTATGTTCGCACATGCAGCGGTCGTCGTGTGGACGAAAAAGCTCGCTCGCAGCGCGAACTTCGGGATGAAATCCACAGCGCGTGGACACTCGTGTGGAGAAGAAATGGAACATCTCCTCCACAGCCTGTGGACAACCTGCGGCACGGGTATCGTGCGGCGCCCGTGACGAGCGTCGTCGCCGAAGACGCGGTCGAGCTCGCGCTCGCGGACGGACGCTACCGGCGGGTCGCGTTCACGCACGAGCTCCGCCGGCCGCGCGAGATCCCGTTCGAGCGGAACGGCCGCCGCTGGGAGCTGCGCCTGCCGCGTCCGCCTGCGGACCGGATCGAGTACCTGCTCGAGCTCGAGGACGGCGACGGAAACGTCGAACGCGTGCCCGATCCGGACAACCCGCTGCGCGCGCCGGGGCCGTTCGGCGACAAGTCCGTGATCGAGTTCCCCGGCTACGCGGCGCCCGCCTGGGTGGCCGACGAGGAGTCGGCGCAGGGGGAGATCCGCGAGCTGCCCTTCGGCCTCCTCTGGTCGGCGGCCGAGAGCGACCCGCAGCAGCCGCTGCCGCTCCTCCTCGCACACGACGGGCCCGAGTACGCGGAGTACAGCCTGCTCGTGCGCCTCCTCGACCACCTCGTCGCCTTCGGCGAGGTGCCCCCGATGCGGGCGGCGCTGCTCGCGCCGCCGGGCGACCGGAACGAGAGCTACTCCGCATCGCGCCGGTACGCGCGCCTGCTCGTCGAGCGGTGGCTGCCGCAGCTCGCGCAGGACGCGCCGTACGAGACGCGACCGGTCGGCATGGGCGCGAGCCTCGGCGCACTCGCGATGCTGCACGCGCACTGGCTGTACCCCGGAACGTTCGGCGCGCTGCTGCTGCAGTCGGGGAGCTTCTTCCGACGCCGCTACGACGCACACGAATCGTCGTACGGGCGCTTCGCGCGCATCACGCGTTTCGTCGGCACCGTCGTCGGCGGCCGCGGCCAGGCCGAGCCGATCCCCGTCACCGTCACGTGCGGCACGGCGGAGGAGAACCTCGACAACAACCGCGTGATCGCCGCCGCGCTCCAGGAGCGCGGCTTCCCGGCGCGGCTCGTCGAGCATCCCGACGCACACAACTGGACCTCGTGGCGCGACGTGCTCGACCCGCACCTTCCCGAGCTCGTGCTGCGGTCGCTGCAATGAGACGGGAGGAGGCCGACGGCGTCCTGATCTTCGGCCACTTCGGCAAGCCGCTGCTCGTCTTTCCCGCGCAGGAGGGCAGCCGCTACGAGTGGGAGGAGCGCGGGATGGTCGCCGCGGTCGCCGACCTGATCGACGCCGGCCGCGTGAAGCTCTACTGCGTCGACTCGTGGGACTCGGGGATCTGGCACGACGAGTGGCTGCCGCTCGAGGAACGCGCGCGGCGTCACGGCGAGTACGAGAACTGGCTGCTGCAGCACGTCGCGCCGCTCATCCACGCAGATTGCGGCGGCTACCAGGACATCGCGACGGCCGGCGTGTCGTTCGGCGCGTTCCACGCGGCGAACCTGACGCTGCGCCACGCCGAGGTGTTTCCGTTCGCGCTCTGCATGTCGGGGATCTACGACGTTGCGGGGATCGGGTGGGGGGACCGCGGCGACGCCGTGTACTTCAACAACCCCGCCGACTACGTCTCGAACCTGCACGGCGAGCACCTCGCGTGGCTCATCCAACGCGCGTTTCTCGTGCTCGTCGTGGGGCGCGGGGCCTGGGAGGACAGCACGGGCTCGCTCGAGCAGACGCGGCGCTTCGGAGCGCTCCTCGCGGGGAAGGGGATCCCGCACGAGCTCGACGTCTGGGGCGATGACAGCCCCCACGACTGGCCTGCATGGCGCGCGCAGATCTCACACCATCTCGGACGGTATGCCTGAGCACCTGATCGGGCTGCTCCTCGGCACGGAGGACGACTGGCCGCGCGCGTTCGAGGCGCTCGTCGCGAAGCTGCCTGCGATCGAGTACCGCGGCGAGCGGCACGTCTTCCGCACGGAGCGTGTCGTCAACGAGCCGTTCGACCTGCGCGCGAAGCCGCGCTACGAGCTCGTCATCGACCGCCTCGGCTGGTGGTACGACCTCGCGCGCGAGTGGGTGAAGAAGTGCGCGCTGATGGACGACGTGTACCTCCTCAACAACCCTTTCACGTTCCAGGCGATGGAAAAGCACTCCGCGTACTGCGCGATGATGCGGCTCGGCCTCAAGGTGCCGCCGACGTGGATGGTCCCGCACAAGCGGCCCGCGCCGATGTTCCGACGCGAGTACATGGCGCCGAAGCTCGAGCACATGGCCGCGCGCTACAACCTGCCCTTCGACCTCGAGGATGTCGCCGAAGCCGTCGGGTACCCGCTGTACATGAAGCCGTTCGACGGCGGCCAGTGGGTCGGCGTCACGCGCATCGCGAACCCGACCGAGCTGCACGCGCAGTACGACGCGTCCGGCGAGCGGCTGATGCACCTGCAGGCGTCGGTCGAGGGCTACGACGTGTTCGCACGGTCGCTCTCGATCGGCGCCGAGACGACGGTGATGTGCTTCGACCCCGATGCGCCGATGCACGAGCGCTACCGCGTCGAGCACGAGTTCCTCTCGGCGGAGACGGGGTTCGAGGTCGTGACGATCTCGCGTCTCGTGAACGCGTTCTTCCGCTGGGAGTTCAACTCGTGCGAGGTGCTGGTGCGCGACGGCGAGGTGCATCCCATCGATTACGCGAACGCGTCGCCCGACGTCGCGCTGACGAGCCTGCACTACTACTTCCCGTGGGCGATGGAGGCGCTCGTCAAGTGGTGTGTCTTCTGCATCGTCACGGGGCGGCGCATGGCGATCGACCAAGACCAGCGCCGCTACTTCGAG
>JAFAHG010000282.1 GCA_019237315.1 Actinomycetota bacterium | reverse complement strand
TCTTCAACTTCTGGCTCGCGCTCGTCCCCGCGTTCGCCGCACGCGGGACGATGGCGCGCATCCGCGCCGAGGTGGAGCCGGAGATACGCAAAGCGGCCTAGGCCGCTTCGCGCAGGCTTTCGATCTCGCGGTTCACCGCGAGGAGCTCGAGCGCCTTCCGCTCGACGTGCCGCACGCGGTCGGCCGTCATGCCGAGACGCCGGCCGGTTTCTTCGAGCGACGTCGGCTCGCCGTCGCCGACGAACCCGAAGCGCAGCTCGATCACGCGCCGCTCGTCCTCCGGCAGCCGTGCGACGGCATCACGGAGCGCCTGCTCGCGCAGGCTCACGATGACCTCCTCTTCGGGCCCCGGTTCTTCCGACTGCGCAACGAGGTCGCTGAGCTCGCCGCCGCCTTCCTCGCCGATCGGCCGGTCGAGGCTCGTGACGGCGCGCGCGGCCTCGCGCACCTGCTCGAGCTCCTGCTCGGAGATGCCCGCCGCCTTCATCAGCTCCTCGTCGGTCGGCGCGCGGCCGAGCTGCGCCGCGAGCCGGTTCTCGACGCGCGCGAGCTTCCGTTCGCGGTCGAGCACGTGCACGGGTACGCGAATCGTGCGCGCCTTGTTCCCGACGCCGCGCTGCACCGCCTGGCGGATCCACCACGTCGCGTACGTCGAGAACTTGAATCCCTTGCGGTGGTCGAACTTCTCGACCGCGCGGATGAGCCCGATGATCCCTTCCTGGATCAGGTCGAGAAGCGAGAGGCCGTGACCCTGGTAGCGCTTCGCGATCGAGACGACGAGCCGGAGGTTCGAGTTTATCATCAGATCCTTCGCCTGCTTGTCGCCGCGCTCGATGCGCTTTGCGAGCTCGACCTCCTGCGCCGCGGTCAGCAGCGGGAACCGCCCCGCCTCGTCGAGGAAGAGCTGCAGCGCGTCGGTCGTCGCCGAGGCGAGATCGCCGTTGACCCACGTCGCGCGCGAGACGCCCTCGCGCGCGGTGTCGTCGTCGACCTCGACGCCGCGGCGGTCGAGCTCGGCGTAGAGGCCCTGGAGCGACTCCGCGTCGAGCTCGAGCTCCTCGGCGAGCTGCTCGATCTCGGACAGCGCGATGCGCCCGGCCTCCTCCGCCCGGTCGACGAGCGCGCCAAGCTCGACGCTCGTGTCGTCCACGCGCCGACTCTTTCCGGTCGGGGCGGCTTCAAACCGCCAGGTCGCGGCGCTCGAAGACCCGGAGTGCGCAGCCGACCGCAAGCACGGCCACGGCGAGCATGAGGGCGGCGGCGGCCGGTCGAAACGGCTGCGCCGGAACGAGCGCAACGTGCCGGAACGGCGTCACGTCGCGAAGAACGCGCGGGGCTCCGACGAGGTCTGCGAGCACCTGCCAGAGGTAGGCGACGCTCAGGACGCCGTACGCGATCCCCGTGCCCGCGCGGGGGAGTGCGGCGTACGCGAGCGCGCCGAGCCCGAGGAAGAGAAGCGCAGCCGGAATGCAGTTCGCGCCGGCCTCGAGGAGATGCGGAAGCGAGACGCCTGCGTGCTTCGACGCCGCGCCGGCCCACGCGAACACGGCTGCGAGCAGCGCGAGGCCGGCGACACCCGCTGCGCCGAGCGCGATGCGTCCCGCGAGCCACCGCCGCCGCGCGACCGGCTGTGCGAACAGCGTCTCGAGCCGGCCGTCAGCCTCCTCGCGCCGCGCGGCGGCGACCTGTGAGCACGTGAACGCGCTGATCGCGACGACGAAGAACGAGAAATAGAGACCGAGCGCCGCCGCCGGCGTGAGCGACGCCGAGCCGGTGAGCTTCTCGAGCGCGCGCCGCAGGTTCGCGGAGAGCGCGCCGGTGGTGAGGCTCGTCGACAGGAGGCCGACCACGAGCGCGTACGACGCGACGCCGACGCCCCACGCGGTGAGCGTGCCCCGTTCGCTGCGCAGGTCGAGCTGCATCGGCGATCCGAGGAGCTGCAGCCGCGCCCGGCGGTTCGCGTTGTCCGGCAGGAGTCCGTTCCCGACGTCGCGTCGCGTTGCGATCGCCCCGGCCCCGGCGACCAGCGCGGATCCGACGAGCGCAGGGAGGAGCAACACGATGGGACGCGGACCGGCGAACGGCCGCAGGAGCTCCGCCCAGCCGAGCGGCGTCAGCCAGCGGAGGGCGCCGAGCCCCGACGCCGTGTCCGCGACGACGCGCAGCAGGAACGCGACCGCGACGACCGCGATGCCGAGCTCGAGCGCAAGCCTTCGCGTCGGCGCCACCTGGCTTGCGAGTGCGCCCACGCCGGCGAACACCGGCACCGGCGAGACGACGGCGAGCGCGAGGAACGCGGCGCCGCCCGCGTCGAGCCGGCCGCCGACGAGGCCGGCGAAGAGACCGAGGAAGAGTCCTGCGGCGCCCGCGGCGATCGCCGCGAGCGCGCCTGCGTAGACGGACAAGCGTCCGACGGGTTCCGCGAGCACGAGCTCCGTGCGCCCCGCCTCCTCCTCCGCGCGCAGCGCACGCACCGCGGCGAGGACGCCCCAGACCGACGCGATCACCGTCGCGATGCCGCCGACCCGCCACGCGCAGTAGCCGCCGACCGTCAGGAGGTCGTGCGGGACGCCGTAGAAGAGCCGCACGGCCGCGTTGTCGCCGAACGCATGCGCGAAGGCGATCCGGCTCGCAGCGGTGGCATAGGTGCGGCGGTAGCCGACCGCGTTCGCGTACGCGTACACCGCGAAGAGGAGCGTGAACGCGCCGTTGCGGACGCGTGAGTCGGCGAACGCACGCCGCGCGCTAGCTCGCATGGCCGTCGTAGTGGTGCAGGAAGACCTCCTCCAGCGTCGGCTCGCGGCTCTCCAGTCCGACGACGTCGTGCTCTGCGAGTGCGTGGAGGAGCGGCGTGAGGTCGCCGTCTGTCTCGATGTGCAACGTGTGCGCGCCGCCGGAGACGGTGGTGACGCCGGCGACGCCGTCGAGCCGGGGCGGCGTGCCCGCGAAGGTGACGTCGAGGGTTCGCGTCTTCAAGTGGCGCAGCTCGGTGAGTGTCCCCTCGTCGACGAGCCGCCCCGCGCGGAGGATCCCGACGCGGTCGCACACGGCCTCGACCTCGCTGAGGATGTGCGACGACAGGAACACGCTCTGCCCGCGCTCCTTCGCCTCGCGCACGGTTTCGCGGAAGGCCATCTCCATGAGCGGGTCGAGCCCCGCCGTCGGCTCGTCGAGGACGAGGACGTCGGCCCGCGTCGCGAACGCCGCGACGAGCTGCACCTTCTGCCGGTTCCCCTTGGAAAGCGCGCGCACCTTGCGCGACGTGTCGAGCTGGAAGCGCTCGACGAGCACGTCGCGGTAGGCACGGTCGACACCACCGCGCAGGCGTTCGAGGTAGGCGAACGTCTCCGCGCCGGTCAGCGCGGGCCAGAGGAACGGCTCGCCTGCGACGTACGCGGCGCGCCGGTGCGCGCTGACCGCGTCGCGCCACGCGTCGAAGCCGGCGAGCTCGGCGCTGCCCGACGTCGGGCGGTGCAGGCCGAGGAGGAGCCGGATCGTCGTCGTCTTCCCGGCGCCGTTCGGTCCGAGGTAGCCGTACGCCTCACCGCGTTCGACGCGCAGCTCGAGATCGTCGAGCGCGAGCGTGCGGCCGTAGCGCTTCGTGAGCGCCTGAGTCCGGATCGCGGGCGCCGCCATGCGAGTCATCCTCGCCCGTGCGCATGTGACGACCATCGGTACAAAGCCGCACGCGGTGTGTGGCTAGGAGGTCTTGGCGAAACGAGCCTCGTTTCGCCAAGGCCTCCTAGAGCAGGATGCAGACCGCGATGTCCTCGTCGCACCCGGCCTCGAGGAGGCGGAGCGCAAGGTGGAGGTCGACCTCCCGCCGCTCCGCGAGGAGCTTCGCGTCGCGCGGCGCGTAGCCGGCCGACTGGAGCTGCTCGAAGCGCCAGGAGAGGACCGAATCGGACCGTTCGTCGACCGTCAGAGTTGACATGCGGCACATCCCGTATCGGCAGCGCACGCCCGTGCCTGAAGGCCCATAAGAAGTGCCTAAGGAGTCGCTGAGCGCGGGCCGACGGGGACGAGGCAGTCGTACACTGGCCCCGTGCCACACGATCGCGGATTCGGGCCCTACTTCGAGCACGCCCACCACGGCAACCCGCTCGGCTGGATCGTCGCGTTCGTGCTCTTCGCGCTCCTCTTCGCGGCGGCCGCGGCGCTCCTCGCGCGCTGGCTCGCCGGGCGTCAGGTCGCAGCTACCGCGGGCGCTGCGCCGGCGGCCGCGGACGCGCTCGCAGTCGTGCGCATGCGCTACGCGCGAGGCGAGATCGACCGTGAGCAGTTCCTGCAGGCGAGCGCGGATCTCGGCGGCGCGCCGCCGCCCCTCCCCGGCTAGCGCACCGTCACGGCCAGGCCGTTCCGCGGCACGACGTACTGCACGCCGCCGTACTGCTGCTGCTGTACCACGATGAGATAGGCGAGATACGTCCCCGCCTTCGCGTACGTGTGCGGAACCGTGGCCGGCGGCTTGCCCTGCGCACCCTTCTGCTGGCCGTCGCCGAACTGCAGCTGCCACGAGACGACCGTCCCGGGGATGGTCGAGCTCAGCGAGAACGTGACGCTCAACGGGTGCGTGCCGGAGGTCGGCGACGCGCTGAGGCTGAGCGCCGGAGGCGTGCCGCCGCCGACCGTCACCTGCGCGAACGCCGCGACGACCGCGTACGAGCCGGGCTTGACAGCGAAGTTCACCGCGTATGTTCCGGCACTCGTGTAGGTGTGCGTCACCGTCGCCGGCGGCTTGCCCGACCCGCCCGTGTGCTTCCCGTCGCCGAAGTCCACCGACCACGTCGTGATGTTCTGCACCGAGGTTCCGAGCGTGAACGTCACGGTGAGCGGCGGGCTGCCGGACGTCGGCTTCGCGGAGAAGCTCATCAACGACGTGCCGACCGTGATGCTCGTCGTCGCGGTCTGCGCCGCCGTCGCGGTCGGCGACGAGAGCACCGTCAGCTTCGGCTTGTAGTCGCCCGCGCGCGTGTACTTGTGGGTGATCGACGCCGGCACGGCGCCGGTCTTCACCGTCGACTGCCCGTCGCCGTAGTCGATGCGCCACTGCACGACCGGCGGCGAGGACAGCGTGAAGGTCACCGTCAGCGGCGGGTTGCCGTTGTCGGGCGACGCCTTGATCGAGAGCTTGCCCTTGCCGCCCTTCGCCTTCGTCTTGGCCTTCGCCGTCGGCTTCGCTGCCGGCTTCGCCTTCGGCTTGGACTTCGCCTTCGCCTTCGCCTTCGCCTTCGGCGCCGCAGCGGCCTTCTTCACCGCGGGGACGCCGTAGACGGTGCAGAAGCCCGTGCCGTGGCTCTGCTGGTTCGACGACCACGTCGACGGATCGGAGTCGACGCACGAATAGACACCGTTCAGCACGACCGGCTTCGACGTCGAGACGTTCGCGTACCAGTTCACGTTCTTCGCACCGCCCTGGCCGGCGCTCGCCTTCGCCGGGAACGGCCCGATCGTCTGCCCCGTCGTCTTGAGCGAAAGCGTCCCCGGCGGCGCGCCCTGGCCGTTGTTCCAGTGATAGGTCGTGATCTGGGTCAGGCAGTACGCCTTGCCGAACGTGATGAACGACGGCGGCCGCCCGCCGTTGACGACGCCGCCCGTGTTCGTCGAGTCGAGCAGCTTCTTCTGCGCGCCCGAGCACGTGTAGGTGCCGCCGCCGGCCGCGGCGGCGGTCGCGAACTGCACCGTCGCCTTCACGGAGCCGAGGTTGTCCTGGAAGTAGCCGGGCGGAGCGCTGAAGCCCGTCGCGTCGGCGAAGCCGAGATAGAGGCGCGTCGCACCGGCCGGCACCGTGAACTGCACCTGCTTGCCGGAGCTCGTGCCGTCGCCGACGTAGAACACCTGGCCGAGGAGCGGCGTGGTCGTCGCGGTCTTGGTCGGCGGCGGCGTCCTGGGCGGCGCGTTCCCGATGAAGACGCCGAGCAGGAAGAGCGCGCGGCCGAACGCGACCCCCGAGATCCCGCCGTACGCGCTGATGTTCGCCTTGTACGTGGTGCCGCCGTTCGGGCCGTTGAACGGCCCGCCGCTGCCGCAGCAGCTGACGCTCCCGGTGACGTTCGAGAACGCGACGCTCTTCGCGTTCGAGGGGAGCTTCACGAGGACGGGCAGGACGCCGCCGCCGCCCGCGCCCCCGCCGCCCGGGTCCGGCGGGACCTTCGCGCCCGCTCCGAAGATGTTCGTCTTCGCGGGCACCGTCACGGTGATCCCGGCGGCGTGTGCAACCGGAGCGGCCGCGAGCGTGGCGACGAGCGCGAGGAGGAGGGTGCGCGGCAACGCGGCGCTAGCGTACGACGGCGCCCGGAGCCGCGCAAGAGCTGCCGCACACGTCGATGCCGCTGATGCGCGTCGGACGGATGCGATCCGCGCGCGGGCTTATAGTCCGCGGATGGCCGTCGCCGCACCCGCCGTGGAGCCGTCGATCATCCCCGTCCGCGGGTTGCCGGTCGTCGGTGTCGTCGTTGCCGGCGTCATCGCCGCGATCGCGACGAACTCCGGCTGGGCACTCGACTTCTGCCACGTCGTCGGCGGCGGAATGTGGACCGCGCTCGACCTGTTCATGGGCTTCGTGATCGGCCCGATCATGCGCTCGCTGCCGATCCCGGCGCGGGTCGAGCTCACGAAGCGACTGATGCCGAAGATGCTGCTGATCATGCCGACGCTCGTGACGATGACGCTCGCC
>JAFAHG010000211.1 GCA_019237315.1 Actinomycetota bacterium | reverse complement strand
TGCGCGTGGGCCGGAACGCCCGCGACGTCGTTCGCGACGCGCGCACGCACGGCGTCCATCCGGGCTATGCGCTCGGCCGCGACTATGCGGGGATGGACGACGCGCTGCTCGTCGCGGTGACCGAGAAGCGCACGCCGGCCGACATCGACCGGCTCGCCGCGGTGCTGGCGGAGGTTGGGCGATGACGCAGCTCATCTACGAGCGGTCACGGCCGGGGCGGCGCGCGTCGAGCCTGCCGCGCTACGACCTTCCGGCCGTGCCCGTCCCGCCGGAGCTCGCGCGCAAGAGCCCGCCGCGTCTCCCGGAAGTCGCCGAGCCTGAGCTCGTGCGCCACTTCACCGAGCTGTCGTCGCGGAACTTCGGCATCGACACCGGCTTCTATCCGCTCGGCTCGTGCACGATGAAGTACAACCCGCGCGTCAACGAGCGCGTGGTGGGACTTCCCGGCTTCCGCGACCTGCACCCGCTCGCCGACGAGGACGACGTGCAGGGGGCGCTCGAGCTCGAGTGGAACCTGCAGGAGATCCTGCGCGAGGTCACCGGCCTCGACGCCGTGAGCCTGCAGCCGGCGGCGGGCAGCCAGGGCGAGCTCACAGGCTTGCTGCTCATGCGCGCCTACTTCGACGACCGCGGCGAGGGCGAGCAGCGCCGCCGAATCGTCATCCCGGACACGGCGCACGGGACGAACCCGGCGAGCGTCACGATGGCGGGCTACGAGCTCACGCCCGTCAGCACCGATGCGCGCGGGAACATCGACCTCGACGACCTGCGCGCGAAGGTCGACGAGCACACGGCCGGGCTGATGCTGACGAACCCGTCGACGCTCGGTCTCTTCGACGAGAACATCGAGGCGATCCGCGACGTCTTCCACAACGTGGGTGCGCTCATGTACTACGACGGCGCGAACCTGAACGCGGTCTGCGGCATCTCGCGCCCCGGCGACATGGGGTTCGACATCGTCCACATCAACCTGCACAAGACGTTCTCGCAGCCACACGGCGGCGGCGGGCCGGGCGGCGGGCCGATCGCGGTGCGCGACACGCTCGCGCCCTTCCTGCCCGTGCCGCTCGTCGTGCGTGACGCCGACCGGTTCCGGCTCGACTACGACCGGCCGAAGTCGATCGGGAAAGTGCGCGGGTTCAGCGGCCCGTTCGGGGTCTTCGTCCGCTCGTACACGTTCATGCGTGCATGGGGCCCGGCGCTGCGCGAGATGAGCGAGGTGGCCGTCCTCAATGCGAACTACCTCCTCGCGCGCCTGCGCGACGCCTACGACCTGCCGTACGACCGTCTCTGCATGCACGAGTTCGTGCTCAGCGCGCGCAACCTCAAGCGCGAGCACGGCATCACGGCGACCGACGTCGCGAAGCGCCTGATGGACTTCGGCTTCCATCCGCCGACCGTGTACTTCCCGCTCGTCGTCCCCGAGGCGCTGATGATCGAGCCGACCGAGACCGAGGCGAAGGAGACGCTCGACGCGTTCGTCGAGGCGATGCTCGCCATCGCGCGCGAGGCGCGCGACGATCCGGAGGCGGTGCGCGGCGCGCCGCACGGGCGGCCTGTCGAGCGCCTCGACGAGGTGCGCGCCGCGAAGCAGCCCGTCGTCCGCTACGCGTTCGACCACGAAGAAGTGGCGTCTGCCGGCGAGGCGCATCCGGTCGAGGCGCCGCAGGGAGCGTGATGGAGAAGCGCAGCCTCGGTACGCAGGGTCTCGTCGTCTCCGAGCTCGGGCTCGGTTGCATGGGTATGTCCGAGTTCTACGGCGCGAGCGACGACGACGAGGCGATCGCGACGATCCACCGCGCGCTCGAGCTCGGCATCGACTTCTTCGACACCGCCGACATGTACGGGCCGTTCACGAACGAACGGCTCCTCGGTCGCGCGCTTGCGGGCCGACGCGACGAGGTCGTCATCGCGACGAAGTTCGGCAACGAACGCAACGAGGACGGCTCGTGGGTCGGCGTGAACGGCAAGGCCGACTACGTACGCAAGGCCTGCGACGCGTCGCTCCAGCGCCTCGGCATCGAGACGATGGACCTCTACTACCAGCACCGCGTCGACCGATCGACGCCCATCGAGGAAACCTTCGGCGCGCTGGCCGACCTCGTCGCGGCGGGGAAGGTGCGCTACCTCGGCATCTCGGAAGCGGCGGAGTCGACGGTGCGACGTGCACACGCGGTGCACCCGCTCTCGGCGCTCCAGTACGAGTACTCGCTCTGGACGCGGACGCCGGCGGAGGACGAGATCCTCCCGCTCGCCCGCGAGCTCGGGATCGGCTTCGTGCCGTACAGCCCGCTCGGCCGCGGTGCCCTGACAGGCACGCTGGCCTCGACGGAGGAGCTCGACGAGACGGACTTCCGGCGCGTGAACCCGCGCTTCCTCGGCGACGACTGGCGCGAGAACCGCGCACGGATCGAGCGTGTCGAGGAGATCGCGGCCGAGAAGGATGTCAAGCCGGCCCAGCTCGCGCTCGCCTGGGTGCTCGCGCAGGGCGACGACGTCGTCCCGATCCCCGGGACGAAGCGGGTGCGATACCTGGAGGAGAACGCCGCCGCCACCGACGTCGAGCTCGGCCCCGACGACCTCCGCCGCCTCGACGAGGTCTTCCCGCCCGGGGCGGCGAAGGGCGATCGCTACCCGGACATGACGCGGGTGAACATCGAGGCCCCGCCCGCCTGAGCGCGGGAACTTCCGTCCGCGCGCGGTCGTTTTCCATGGTGCAAGCGGAAATCGACAAGGAGGCTGTTTGAGCAAGATCCTGAAGACGGACGCCGAGTGGCGGCGGGAGCTCGACCCCGAGCGCTACCGCGTCCTGCGGGAGAAGGGAACCGAGCCGCCGTTCAGCGGCGAGTACGACCACACCTTCGAGCCGGGCACCTACCGCTGCGCCGGCTGCGGGGCGGAGCTCTTCAGCTCCGACGCGAAGTACGACTCCGGCTGCGGCTGGCCCGCCTTCTCGGCGCCCGCAAGCGGCGAGGCGCTCGAGGAGGAGGTCGACCGGAGCTACGGCATGGTGCGCACCGAGGTCATGTGCGCAGCCTGCGGCGGCCACCTCGGCCACGTCTTCCCGGACGGCCCGGCGCCGACCGGGCTGCGGTACTGCATCAATTCCCTGGCACTCGAACTGGAGGAGGAGTAAGTGGAGAAGAAGGCGACGTTCGGCGCGGGCTGCTTCTGGGGCGTCGAGGCTGCCTTCCGGCGGCTCGACGGCGTCCTCGGCACCGAGGTCGGCTATACGGGCGGCCGTACGGACAACCCGACCTACCGCGACGTCTGCTCGCACACGACGGGTCACGCGGAGGTCGTGCAAGTGACCTACGACCCGGAGCGGATCCCGTACGAGCAGCTGCTCGCGGTCTTCTGGGCCGAGCACGACCCGACCCAGCTCAACCGCCAGGGTCCCGACGTCGGCGACCAGTACCGCTCGGTCGTCTTCGTCCACGACGCCGAGCAGCGCGCCGCCGCCGAGGCGTCGCGCGAGCGCGTCCAGGCGAAGATCAGCAAGCCCGTCGTGACGCAGATCGAGGACGCGCCGGCGTTCTGGCCGGCCGAGGACTACCACCAGCAGTACCTCGAGAAGCGGGGTCTCGCGTCGTGTCATGTCAACCTGGCGGCTGCGCGCTAGTCCGTTTCCTCGACGCGCGGGCGGGGGAGGACGCGGACCATGGAGACCGTCCTCATCACCCGCCCCGCACCAGACGACGAACCAGATCTCGACGAGGAAGACCTCGACGACCCCGACGAGGCCGACCGGCCGAACGAGTCGGACGAGGACGAGGAACGCGACTGGGAAGACCTGAGCACGTTCGAGTCGCCCGGGGATCCGGCACCGCCGGACCCCGGGCAGCCGTATCCCGTGCCCGACCCCGGCGTCCCGTACCCGGTGCCGGACCCGGGCGACCCCACTGAGGATCCCGAGGCCGACTGAGTGAGCCTGCCGACCCCCGAGCCGCCTGTCCCGCGGCCGGACCCGAACCCCGACCCGATCCCGACCCCGCCCGACCCGGATCCCGGCGGTCCTTCACCGCTTGACTCCCGCGCGGCTGCAACAATCGACGGCGTCACTCTCGGGGAAGGTTCAAGGAGGAATCGGTGAGAAAGCTCGTCGCAGCGCTGTCCGCTGCCTGCGCGTTCGCCCTGGCGCTCGCCGCCTACGGCGATGCCGCCGCCGGCGCCGGCTTCAGCGCGTCACTCTCCGCCGGCGAGATGGTCCCGGCGGTCAAGGCCAGTGGCAACGGCTCGTTCAGCGCCACGCTCAAGGGGTACCTGCTCTCGTTCAAGCTCTCGTTCTCGCACCTGTCGGGTCCGGCCGTCGGCGCAAGCCTCGGCTTCGGTCCGAAGGGGAAGGCCGGCCATCTGACGATCCCGTTGTGCGCACCGTGCAAGAGCCCGGTGACGACGGGCGTCGGTGTCGACAAGTCCCTGATCACCGCGCTGCGACAACACCTGCTCTTCGTCGTCGTGCGGACGCAGAAGCATCCGAACGGCGAGATCCGCGGTCAGATCCAGTAACCGCAGAGGAGTGGCGCGCGCGGTCGCGAAACGGGACGCGGCCAAACGAGTGAAAGGGGTCGAGATGGCAGCCAAGAAGGCCGCGGGCGAGCCCGCCGCGAAGAGGACGATCGTGCGCCGGCGCCGCAAGGTGACCGAGGAGATGATCCGCGAGCGCGCGTACTTCCTCTCGATGAACGGCGGTGGTTCCGCCATGGAACATTGGCTCACCGCCGAGCGCGAGCTCGTCGGGGCGTAGGGCCGGGTCAGGCGATCACGCGGCGGCGAGCTGACCGCACGCCGCCGCGATGTCGCGTCCGCGGGTCAGCCGCACGGTCGCGGGGATGTGCGAGCGGTCGAGGACGGACTTGAAGCGCGCGATCGCCGCGCGCGGCGAGCCGTCGTACATCCCGGTCGGGTTGTACGGGATCAGGTTCACCTTGAAGAGCTTCGGGTCGAGGATGCGCGTGAGCTCCTCGGCCTGCTCGACGCCGTCGTTGACGCCGGCGAGCATCACGTACTCGACGAAGACCTTGCGTCCTCGGAGCTGCGCGTAGCGCGCGCACTCGGCGAGCACGTCGTCGAGGGGATAGCGATCGTTCACCGGCATGATCTCGCTGCGCAGCGCGTCGGTCGGTGCGTGCAGCGAAAGCGCGAGCCTGATCGGCTCGTCGACCTCGTCGACGAAGCGGCGTAGCCCCGGCAGCCAGCCGACGGTCGAGATCGTCGTGCGGCGGTGCGTCACACCGAGGTCGGGCAAGCACCGCGCGGCGTCGAGCACGGCGTCGAGGTTCAGCATCGGCTCTCCCATCCCCATGAAGACGACGTGGTCGATCGGCTCGATGCGCCGGAAGTGGAGCGCCTGGTCGAGAATCTCGCTCGCGGTGAGGTTGCGGCGGAAGCGCATCTGGCCCGTCGCGCAGAACGTGCACGTCAGGGGACACCCGGACTGCGACGAGAGGCAGACGGAGCGGCGGCCGTCGCGGTAGCGCATGAGGACGGATTCGACGGGGTGACCGTCCCGTGTACGGAAGAGGACCTTCACCGTGCCGTCCTGCGAGCGCGCCTCGTGTGCGACCTCGAGCGAGGAGAACGGGACGCGTTCCTGGAGCGCCGCGCGCAGCGCCGCCGGGAGGTTCGTCATTTCGGCGTACGAGGCGGCGCCGCCGGCGGTCCACTCCCAGACCTGTCGCGCGCGGTACGGCGGCTCGCCCGCCAGCGTCTCTGCGAGAAGCTCGAGATCCACCACGACACGGTAGCCCCGCGCCCTCTCGAGGTTGTCGCGCGCGCGCAACGGTCCGCGCCCCACCCACCGGGGGACCACCCACCCCCGCCGGAAACGGTAGCGCCGGAGGTGCAACGCCGCTGTGCCGATTGTGTGAAAAGACCGCGCCCGCGGGCGCCCGCCGAACGCCCTAGTGGATGCGCGTGACGGCCGCGACCATCAGACCGAGCGCCGCGCCGCGGACGATCGAGCTTTCGGCCTTCACCTGCACGAGCTTGCCGTTCGGCGCGAGGATGCAGCGCCACGCGGCGAAGCCCTCGTAGTACACCTTCGTGTTCGCGATCATCGCGACGCCGTTCTTCGCCTGCCGGCACTTGGCGAGGCCCTGCTTCCACGGGGCGACGAAGAAGAACACCGAGCGCTCTTTCGGGTTTCCGCCTTCGGGGTAGCGGCTGTCGGAGACCGTGTAGGTGATCACCTCGCGCGACGCGCCGAAGTTCACGAGCTCGAAGTACTTCGGTGCCGCGGTCGGGACGTACTCGAGCTCAGGCTCGCCGAACTGCTCGACGATCGCCTTCACCTGCTGTTGCGTCGCAGCCGGGACGAGCGGCGCCGCCAACGCGGACCCGGACGAGAAGAGCAGGAGTGCCGCTGCGACGAGAACCGTTCTCATGCACGTCGAGTGTAGCCCGATGCCGTACCCTGCTCGTGTGATCGACCTGCGCTCGGACACAGGCACGCGGCCGTCGCCGGCGATGCACGAGGCGATGGCGCGCGCAGAGGTTGGCGACGAGCAGCGCCGCGAGGATCCCACCGTGCTCGCGCTCGAGGAACGCGCTGCGGCGTTCCTCGGCCAGGAGGAGGCCGTGTATCTCCCGACGGCGACGATGGCGAACGAGATCGCGCTCGCGATCCTCGGC
>JAFAHG010000021.1 GCA_019237315.1 Actinomycetota bacterium | reverse complement strand
GTCGACGGTCAGCATCAGCATGTCGTCGAAGTCGACGGCGTTCGACGCGAACAGCCGGCGCTGGTAGAGCGCATACGCGTCGGCGACGGTCTGGTCGTAGAAGCTCGCCACGCGCGCCGCGTACTCGTCGGGGCCGACCAGCTGGTTCTTCGCCTTCGAGATCTGCGTGTGGATGCCGCGCGGGACGAAGCGCTTGGGGTCACGCTCGAGTTCCTCGAGGCAGTCCTTGACGAGACGCACCTGGTCTGCCGAGTCGTAGATGGTGAAGTTCGAGCGGTAGCCGAGGCGCGGCGCCTCACGGCGCAGAATGCGGCCGCACGCGGCGTGGAAGGTCAGGATCCAGATCGCACGCGCGACCGGTCCGAGCACGCCCTCGATCCGCTCGCGCATCTCCGCCGCCGCCTTGTTCGTGAACGTGATCGCGAGCACCTCGTTCGGCTCGACGCCGCACGCGGCGAGGAGATGCGCAACGCGGTACGTGAGCACGCGCGTCTTCCCGGAGCCTGCGCCGGCGATCACGAGCAGCGGGCCCTCCGTCGTCGTGACGGCCTCGCGCTGGGCTTCGTTCAGGTCGGCGAGGTACGACTCCGGGCGGGTGGCTGCCACCCGACCGAGGTTAGCGGCGCGCAGCGAGCTCGAGCGACGGCTCGAGCCACGCGACCGCCTCTGCGAGCGCCGAAGCGTCCGCAGACTTCAACACGACCTCGACCTCCGGCCCGTCCTCGTCGAACCGCGGGTACGAACCGATGCGCACCTGAGGCCAGCGCACGGTCGCACCCGACAACACGTTCACGATGTCGCTCTCGCGCGTGCGGTAGGAGCGCCGCCACTTCGCGATCGGCTGGTCGCCGCGGAACTCCTCTGCGTAGAGGTCGAACATCGCCTCCATCTCCGACGGAAGTCCAGGCAGGACGTAGACGTTCTCGATCACGAACCCGGGCGCGCCACCCTCGGGATTCTTCAACGCCCGCGCACCGTCGGGGAGCTGCGCCCAGCGGGCCGCGTAGTCGGGGCTCTTCGGGAAGCGCGCGCGGAGGTCCGCCGCGAGGTCCTCGATCTCCTTCTGCTTGACCGAGAACGCCTCGGCGAGCGCCTCGCGCGTGAGGTCGTCGGGCGTGCCGCCGAGTCCGCCGGTGACGACCAGGTGGTCGACGTGCCCGCGCTCGCGGCGCACGAACTCCGCGATCGTGTCGATCTCGTCGGGAACGGCGGCCGTGAGGACGACACGCACGCCGAGCGATTCGAGCCGCTGCGCGAGCCAGACCGCGTTCGTGTTCGCGACGTCGCCGGACACGACCTCGTTGCCGATCGTCAGGATCGCGGCGGTCACAGGCATGCCGCCAGTATGCGCTATGTTCCCGGCGCCGGGCACATATCCCCCGGCCGGTGGAGAGCAGCGAAGCCGGTGCGATTCCGGCGCTGTCCCGCAACTGTGATGCCCCCTCGGGGGACGAGCCAGGTCGCCTCCTCTCCGTCGACGAACGTCAGCCCTCGGAGGAAGGGCGGTTCGAGCGGCGAGAGCCGCCGAGCCAACCTCCTCCGCTCAACGCGGAGGTTTTTTGTGGTCAGACTCAGGCTCGCCGGGATCGTTCTCCTGGCATTCGCACTCGCCGGACCCGCGGCAGCCGCGGTTCCGCACCGCATCGTGTCGCTGTCGCCGACGGCGACCGAGGATCTCTTCGCGATCGGCGCAGGGAAGCAGGTCGTCGCGGTCGACAGCGACTCCGACTATCCGAAGAACGCGCCGCACACGAAGCTGTCCGCCTACACGCCGAATGCGGAGGCGATCGCCGGCTACAACCCCGACCTCGTCGTCATCTCGAACGACCAGAACGGGATCGTCGCCGCACTGCACAAGCTGAAGGTGCCGGTGCTTCTCCAGCCGGCCGCGTCCGGCCTCGGCCAGGCGTACGCGGAGATCGAGCAGCTCGGCACGGTCACGGGACACGCGGCGCAGGCGAAGAGCGTCGTCGCGCGGATGCGGGCGCAGATCGCTGCCGCAGTGAAGTCGGTCGCCTCCAGCCGAGGCAAGCTCACCGTGTACCACGAGCTCGAGCAGGACTACTACTCGGCAACTTCGAAGACGTTCATCGGCGGCATCTACAAGCTCCTCGGACTGCGTGACATCGCCGACGCAGCACCCGACGCCGGCTCCGGCTATCCGAAGCTCTCGGCCGAGTACATCGTCGCCGCGAACCCAGACCTGATCGTCCTCGCCGACACCGTGTGCTGCGGCCAGACCGCGGCGAAGGTCGCGAAGCGAACCGGCTGGGAGAACATCTCGGCCGTGAAGAACGGCGACGTCGTCGGCGTGAACGACGACATCGCCTCCCGCTGGGGGCCACGCATCGTCGACTTCGTGCGTGCGGTCGCTGCGGCCGCGAGATCGGCGGCCCGGAAGTGATCGCCTCGGCACGGTCGCGCGTGCGCGTCGATGCGGCCGGAGTGCCGTCACGCGTACGCGCGGCCGTGCCGGTCGCATGCGGGTTTGCCTTCCTCGTCGTCGCGCTCGTCGCCGGCCTCCTGGTCGGGCCCGTCCACATCGGCGTGGGGCCCGTCGTCGCGTCCGCGCTCTCGCACGTGCCGTTCCTGCACGTGCGCTCGCACCTCTCGCCTGTCGACTCGGCGATCGTCTGGCAGCTGCGGGCGCCGCGCGTCGTGCTCGGCGCTCTCGTCGGCGGCATGCTCGCGATCGCTGGCGCGTCCTACCAGGGTGCGTTCCGGAATCCGCTCGCCGACCCGTATCTGCTCGGCATCGCCGCCGGCGCCGGGCTCGGCGCGACGCTTGCGATC
>JAFAHG010000100.1 GCA_019237315.1 Actinomycetota bacterium | reverse complement strand
GCACGCCGAGGTCGCCTGCCGGCCACGCGCGCGGGCGCGCGAGATGCCGCGCGAGGAACCACTCCGCGGTCCACGCGCCGAGGCCGCGGATCGCCGTCAGCCGCGCGCGCACCTCGTCGTCGTCGAGGCCGGCGAGCGCGTCGAGGTCGATCGGGTCGCGCGCGAGGCCGATCACGTACTCGGCCTTGCGCCGCGAGAAGCCGAGCGCGACGAGCTCGGACTCCTCCGCGCGCGCCACGCGCTCGCGCGTCGGGAACGCGTGCGCCGCGCCGACGCGCTCGCCGAACGCCTCGATCAGCCGGTTGCGGATCGCGAACGCCGCGAAGAGCGACACCTGCTGCGCGGTGATCGACGTGACGAGGCTCTCGAACGGATCGGGGGCGAGCGGAGGACGAAAGCCCACGATGCGCGGCACGATCTCCCCGAGCACCGGCTGTCCGAGCGACCATGCGTAGAACGGATCGAGCTCGAACTCCGCGCCGAGCAGCTTCAGGACGACGGGCGCGATCTCGTCGTCGAGCGGTGAGACGTCGACGCCGCCGAGCGCGGCCTCGATGCGCACCTCGCGCGTGCCGACGACGCGGTGCAGTCCTCCCTCGTGCCAGAGGTTCGCGAGGTCGATCCCGAACGCGCGGAAGCGCTCCGTCGAGACGTCGAAGTCGTACGGCTCAGGTAAGCGCAGCAGCAACGTCGTCGAACGTCTCGAACGGCTCGTAGGGGATCCGCTGTTCGTCGAGGTACTCCGCGAGCGCGCGTCGCGCGAACACACGGTCGGCGGCGAGCGCGGCGCAGCGGTCGGAGTAGCCGTCGCCGACGTAGACGAGCGGCCCGCCGTCGGGGAGCGACCGGCGCTTGCAGAGGTCGCCGCACTCCGGACACGGCGCGTCGTCGTTCCAGCGGACGCGCCATCCGTCGGGACGCGGGTCGAGCCGGTTCGCAACGACGTCGACCTCGACTCCCTCGCGCGCGAGAATCGGCTCGATCGTCTCGACGAATCCGCTCGAGAGGACGAGCGGGTCGTAGCGCGACGCGAGCTCGGCGAATCCTTGCCGCACCTCGACCGTGTCGAGGAGGTAGGAGACGGCTTCCTCGAGCGGCACGGTGATCGTCGCCATCTCGGTTTCCATCAGCTCGCGATAGGAGAGCGTGCGGCCGAGCCCCTCCTCCGCCGCGCGCCACACGGCACGGTCGCCGAAGCGGTCGAGGAGGAGCCACTGCGAGTCGCGGACGGTGACGGTTCCGTCCCAGTCGAGGATCAGCTTCACGCGATTGTGTTCCGAAGGTTGCCGATTCCGTCGGCGTCGAGCTCGACGACATCGCCGGGTGCGAGCGTCGACTCGCCGCGGCCGAGCCCCACGACGAGGAGGTCGCCTGGGCGGAGCGTCGTGTTCGCCGCCGCGTGGCTGCGCAGGCGCTCCCAGTCGACCGCGAGCGGTGCGGATGCGCGAAACTCGCCGTTCACGGAGACGCGAGCGTCGTGCGCCTCGAGCTCCGTGACGAGCGTCGGACCGAGCGAGAGCGCGAAGTCGCGCTGCTTCGCACCGACGAGCGACGGAGCGACCCATGCGTTCGCGAGCGTGAAGCCGCCGATTCCCTCGTCGGCGCCGACCACCGCGGCGATCGCGAGCCCGTAGTGCACACCGCGCGGCGCTGCAACTGCGTCCTCGGGTCCGGTCACGGAGGCGGTGTTCAGGAAGACGAAGTCGGTGCCCTCGTGGCCGAAGAAGCGGATCGTCGGCGGGTTGAGGACCGGCGGCCGGAGCTCGACCTCGTCGAGCCGGTACTCCGCGTGCTCGCGCGCGCCGCCGCCGCCGGTGAAGAACGCCTGGAGCGTCTGCGCCGCAAGCTGGACGACGCGCTCACCGTCGATCCGCCCCGGCCATCCCCGCGGCAGATCCATGTCGCGCGGGCTGAACATGCAGAGCCTCATGCGGCCGCACCACGTCCCCACCCTGGGTGGGGAGTGAGCCACCCGCCACCCGCCAGGATCATCGCCCGCAAACCGAGGTTCCCGCAAGGTGTCCTCTGCAACAAGAGTGTGAAATTCACCTCACGGCTCGGTGTGGACGACGACGTCCGCGATCTCCGGCTGTTCCCGCCGGATGCGTTCTTCGATCTCGCTTGCGCGGGCGTGCGCGTCGGCGAGCGTCGAGCGCGCGTCGAGCCCGAGCGTCAGCAACGCGACGAGCCCGGCATCCGTGCGCAGGAACCGCACCTCGCGCGGCTCCATCCCCGTCACCTCCCGCACGATCCGCTCGACGGTCTGCGCGTCGCGCGTCTCCTCGTGCCCCGCGGCGCGCTCGGTCAGCGGCTCGAGGTGCGTCTGCACGGCGTCGACCTCCGGCACCGCCTGCCTGATCGCGTCCTCCACCTGCTCGGCGACGTCGTGCGCAGCCTCGAGCGACGCATCGCCCGGCAGCTTCAGATGGAGCGACAGCTCGGTACGTCCGCCGATCTCGAGCAGCACGAGGTTGTGCACCTCGCGCACACCCGGCACGGTGATCGCGGCGGCGTGCGCACGGTCGCGCAACGCCTCGTCCTCGAGCGGCTCGACGTGCACGACGACGTCGCTTCCCGGGAGCGCCGCCTCCACCGCCGCCTCGATCGCGTCCGCGGTCGCGTGCCCCTGGCCCACGCCCGTGGCCGACGGAACGCCGATGACGACGTCCGCGAACTGGCGGCCGCCCGCCTGGCGCATCCGCAGCCGCCGCAGGTCAACCGGGGGCTGCAGTCCCGCGATCGCCGCGCGCGCGGCCTCCTCCGCCGCAGCCGGCGCGCGGTCCATCAGCACGTCGACGTTCACCTTCGCGAGCCGGAACGCCGCGAGAAGGACGAGAACCGCGACGAAGAGCGCGGCGATCGAATCGCCGTTCGGGTGACCGCCGCGCGCGAGCAGGAGACCGGCGAGCACGGCGAGCGACCCGGCAAGGTCGCTGCCGAAGTGCACGGCGTTCGACGCAAGCGCCGCACTTCCGTACCGTTGCGCCGCGCGCCACGAGACGGCCGCACGGCTCGCGTCGACCAAGATCACGACCCCGATCGCCGCCACCGCGTACCACTCCGCGTGCACCCGCGGGTGGCTCGTGCCGAACAGGCGCTCAAGCGCGCGCAACGCGATGAGCACGCTCGCCGCGGACAGGAAGGCGGCTTCCGCGAGCGCGGTCAGATGCTCAGCCTTTCCGTGGCCGTACTGGTGTGCGACGTCGGCGGGACGGACCGCGACGCCGACCGCGAAGAACGTCAGCAGCGCAGCGACGAGGTCCGTCCCGGAGTGGATCGCCTCCGACACGAGCCCGAGGCTGTGCGTGGCGAGTCCGACGGAGAGCTTGAGCGCGATCAGGACCGCCGCGGCGACGACGGACATCAGCGCCGCGCGGCGCTGCGGACTCACAGCTCCTCGAGCGGCCAGACGAGCGCGTCCTGGCGCGACGCGTGGTGCAGGCGCGGCGCACCCTCCACCCCGACAGGTGCAGCGTCGAACGACGAGACCACGCCCTCCGCGCGCCGCAGCTGCCACGGTCGATGATGCACGTCCGCGAAGTAGATGCGGCCGCCGTCCGCCGTGTACTGGCGGTACCGCTCGATCGCGAAGTGCTCGAAGGTCCCGACCTTCGCTTCGAATGGGTCGCCGACATTCTCGTACCGCGCCTCGAGGCCGTCAGCGCGCACGCGCTCGGCGTCGACCGCCACGTGCGCGTACTCCGCAGGCAGACGGTAGAACCGCTTCATCGCCTCGACGACGAGCCGGTTCGTGATCCGGATCGAGAAGAACCAGATCCCCGGATGCTCGCCGTCGGTGACGTACGTGCGCAAGTTCAGTTGCCCGAACGCCGAGACGCCCGGAAGCGGGGGCAGTCCTCGCAGGCGCTGCGACGTGACGCGGAAGACGACGGCGCAGAGCCACGCCACCCCGTCGTGCCGCTCGAGCTCGAGCGGCGCCGGGATGTACCGCGCCAGGGCGTCCGCGTCGGCCTGCCAGTGCGCGAAGACGACGTCGTGCCACGTCTGGCCCTGCACCCACGTCGACGACGGCAGCGGCCAGGGCCGGTGGGAGACGACGTCGATCGCCCCCGCTTGCCGGACAGGCGCGTCGAGGAGCTCGGTCATGCGCCTAATTCTGGCCGCCGCCGGGGTTCGGCGCTCCCGCGGCGGCCTCGGCCGCAGCCACCGTGTCCACCGAGCGGCGCAACGGAACCTCCTTCACCCACGTCACGGCCACGAACCAGACGAGCGCTGCGACGCACGCGGCGACGAAGAAGGCCGGCCGGAGCGCGTTCGCGAACACGACACGCAGCCCGGGCGGCAGCCGATGGATCTGGAGACTCTGACTCGCAGCCTTCGGCAGTCCGTGGTTCACGACGACGCCCATCACGGTCACGCCGAGCGTCGCGCCCATCTGCCGGCCGAACTGCGTGAGCGCCGTCGCCGCGCCTATCCGCGCTCGCGCCACCGTGTTCTGTACGGAGAGGACGAAGACCTGCATCATCGAGCCGAGCCCGATGCCCGCGATGACCATGTTGCGCGCGGCCTGTCCGTTTGTCGTGTGGACGTTCATCCGCCACAGGAGCACCATGCCCGCGGTGAGGAGCACCGGCCCGATGACGACGTTCCAGCGGTAGCGGCCGGTGCGCGAGATGAGCTGGCCGGTGAGGAACGACGTCGTCACCGCGCCCAGCATCAGCGGCGTGAGCACGACGCCCGACGAGGTCGCCGAGGTACCGATCACGCCCTGCACGAAGAGCGGTACGTACGAGATCGAGCCGAACATCGCCATGCCGACGAGCGCCATGCACACGACGCTCGCGGCGACGATCGGGTTGCGAAGCGCGTCGAACGGGAGAATCGGCTCCGGCGCACGCCGTTCGACGAACGCGAACAACGCGAGCAGCGCGACCGACACCACGAACGCGCCGACCACCTCGACGCTCGCCCACGGGTAGTCGCGTCCTCCCCACACGAGCCCGAGGAGGAGCGCCGCCGTGCCGGCCGCGAGCACCCCGGCGCCCGCCCAGTCGATCGTGTGCTGGTGCTGGACCGACCGCTTCGGCATCGTGAGCGCGATCGCGACGAGTGCGACGCCTCCGATAGGCAGGTTCACGAGGAACACCCAGCGCCAGCTCCAGTTGTCGACGATGAACCCGCCCACGGCCGGCCCGATGATCGACGAGGCGGCGAAGACGGAGCCGATCAGCCCCTGCCAGCGACCGCGGTCGCGCGGCGGCACGATCCCGCCGATCACGGCGAGCGAGAGCGGGAAGAGACCGCCTGCGCCGACACCTTGCAGCCCGCGGAAGAAGACGAGCTCGGTCATGTTCTGCGCGAGTCCGCAGAGCGCCGATCCGGTGAGGAACAGCGCGACCGCGATCAGCATCAGCGGGCGGCGTCCGTGCACGTCGCCGAGCCGGCCGTACACAGGCACGGTCACCGTCGACGTGAGCATGTACGCAGTGAACACCCAGGAGTACTGCGTCAACCCGCCGAGATGCGTGACGATCTTCGGCAAGGCCGTCGCCACGATCGTCTGGTCGAGCGACGCGAGCAGGAGCGTCACCATCAGTCCTGCGTAGATCGCGAGCGTGCGGCGGATCGTGTACGCGTAGCCGTCCGGCTTGCGCGAGAGCCGC
>JAFAHG010000190.1 GCA_019237315.1 Actinomycetota bacterium | reverse complement strand
CCGGCGCTGCGAGCACTGCGCGAGCCGGTCGAGCGCGTGCGCGCGCGGGCGGAGCGCCTCGCGCGGCTCGTCGGCGGGGAGGTCGTGGAAACGACCGCGCGCGCGGGCGGCGGCTCGCTGCCGCTCGACGAGCTGCCGAGCGCGGCGGTTGCGCTCGAGGTCGAGCTCGCGGCCGCGCTGCGAGGGAGCGATCCGCCGGTCGTCGCGGTCGTGCGCGACGACCGCACGCTGCTCGACTGCCGCACGATCGCCGACGCAGATGTCGACGCCGTCGCCGCCGCCGTGCTCGCATGCCGCTGACGCTCGGCACCGCCGGGCACATCGACCACGGCAAGACCACGCTCGTCGAGGCACTCACCGGGACGAACACGGACCGGTTACCGGAGGAACGCGAACGCGGGATCTCGATCGCGCTCGGCTACGCGCAGCTCGATCTCGCCGACGGACGTTCGGTGTCGGTCGTCGACGTGCCGGGACACGAGCGCTTCGTCCGCACGATGGTTGCCGGCGCGTCGGGGATCGACCTCTTCCTGCTCGTCGTCGACGCGCGTGAAGGCCCGCGCGCGCAGACGTACGAGCACCTCGAGATCCTGCGCCTGCTCGGGATCGAGCACGGCGTCGTCGCGCTGGCGAAGATCGACGCCGCCGAGAACGCCGCCGACGTGAGCGACCTCGTCCCGGGCGCGGAGGTCGTGCGCGTGAGCGCCGTCACCGGTGAGGGGCTCGCAGAGCTACGCGCCGCAATCGACCGTGCCGCGCGGCGTGTCGAGCGGCGGCGTTCCGACGGCCCCGCGCGGCTCTTCGTCGACCGCGTGTTCAGCCTGCCCGGCGCAGGCACGGTCGCGACCGGAACGCTGTGGTCCGGGTCGATCAGCGCCGGTGACCGCCTCGACGTCCTGCCGGAGGGCTTCGAGGCGCGCGTGCGGAGCGTGCAGGTGCACGGCGGCGAGGTCGAGCGCGCGGAGGCCGGGCAGCGGGTCGCCGTCGCGCTGACGACCGAGCGCCGACGGAACGTCGAGCGCGGCGACGCGATCGCGACGCCCGGGGCGTTCGCGGTGACCTACCGCGTCGACGCCGCGCTCGACGGCGACGTGTCCGGCCGCGTGCAGGTCCTGCACGGAACGAGCGCGACGACCGCGCGCGTCGTCCCGCTCGGCTCGCACGCTCAGCTTCGTCTCGATCAGCCGATCGTCGCCGCCGCCGGCGACCGCGTCGTCCTGCGGCGCGAGACGACCGTCGGCGGCGGCGTGATCGTCGATGCCTCTCCCCCGCGCCACCGCGATCCCGAGCGCGTCGGGCGTGCGTCCGTCGATGCGCCGGTTCGCGTGCGCGACCTCGCACTCCGCGGGGTCGACGCCGACGGACTCGAGCGTGCGGGCGCGTGGGCGTTCTCGCCGGCGTGGCTCGATGAACTTCGGACGCGCGTGCACGACGAGCTGCAGCGCACGCCCGGCCTGCCTGCGACCGCGCTCGTCGGCGACGTGCCGTGGTCGTCCGACATCCTTCCGCTCCTCGGCGTCGAGCGCGTGGGCGCGAAGCTCTACCTCCCCGGGACGCAGCCCGCCGCCGCAGAGAGCGACGAGGTGCGTCTCGGCGACGGCAGCACGATCACGCACGAGGAGTACGACCACGCGAAGCGGCTGCTCGTCGAGGAGTGCGGGCGCGCGGGCACGATCACCCTCGCTCGGTTCCGCGACCTGCACGGCTCGTCGCGACGCGTCGCACAGCTTCTGCTCGAACGCTTCGACGTCGACCGCGTCACACTGCGCGTCGGCGACGAGCGCCGGCTGCGCCGATCGGCGACGCGCAGCTAGATTCGAACGCGGAGCGGCCGGGGCCGGTGCCCCAGCCGGTCTTCAAAACCGGCCAGGTCGTGTAGCCCACGGCTGGGTAGGTTCGACTCCTACGCCGCTCCGTCAAACGCAATCTCGCCCTCCACGCCGCCTACCTGGCTCTCGTCACGTCCGACTTCGTACCGCGTTTTCGTACCAGCGACGCCCCAGAGCCGTTCCGAAAGCTTCGCGGTCTCGTCC
>JAFAHG010000273.1 GCA_019237315.1 Actinomycetota bacterium | reverse complement strand
AGCTGCGTCGGGTCCGGCGTCGAACCAGCGCCAGATCAGCTGGCCCGTCTTCATGTCGATTCCGTCGAGATGCCCGCGCAGCGGCGACGACGAGCCGTTCGGGCCGCCGAACACCATGTCCTGACCCGCCGGCCCAATACCGAGAGCACAGTCGGTCACCGGACTCGTCTGGCCCGTGTGACCGACGAACTCCGACACCGAGGAGACCTGATTCGTCCACAACGGCGCACCCGTCTTCGCGTTCAGAGCCGCAATGGAACCATCCTGCTGACCCGTCGTGATTTCGCCGTCGCAATACTCGAATGCCTTGGAGGTGTTGCCGAACTGCAGCTGTGGCGCTGCCGCAGCACCCTCCTTCGGCTTCGGGTTCGGGCCCACATAGGACCACAGGATCTTCCCCGTTGCTGCATCGAGCGCGGTCACACCCTTGTTCGCCGCGACAAACATCGTGCCGGCCGCGTCAGGAATGTTCTTGCTCGCGCCGCTCACCACGATCGGTGCGCCTTGGATCCCGCCCGAGTAATCCGGCGCCGCCAGGTTCTGCGTCCAGACCACCTTGAGGCCCGAGACGTTCGACGGCGTCAACTGCTTCAGGTACGAGAACTGGCTGTCGGCCAGATCACCCTTGCTGTGCTCCCAGTTGTTATCCGTGGTTCCCGCTGGGATCGAGTCTTTCGGCTCCCAGGGCCACGCCGCTTCCGCGCTGGGCGACAACGTGCGCGTCGCGTGCGACGCGGACGCAAGCGCCACAACGCTGGCGGCCGCGAAGCCAACGGCCAACACGAGCAGTCCGAATCTTTGCATTCGTCCCTCCCGATGAGTGGTTCGCCTTCGAGGCAACTGGATCGTCCGAAAACGAAGACTCGAATTGCAAGTTCGTCAAGGTTTCTTTGCAAAACAAAGAATCGCTTAGGTGAGACGCTTCCTGCGTGTCGCGTGCTATTGAAAGCGCAGAACCCTTCGCGCATGGAAGGGCTTCCCTCCCAGGATGTCGCCAGGCCGACGGCAAGAAGCATCTTGCCGTCGGCCCTCCGGCGCGCCGACCCGTACGGCGAAGGAATCGCGGGCGGACTTCTCGGCTGGGCGACGGACCCTTTGCGCCCGGACCGACGGTGACAGACTCCGCCTATCGGAGCGGGGTCGCCGTCAAGTGTCCTTCGGGTCGAAAGTGTGACAATCGATCCACAACGGGCCGCGCGCGCGACCGGTTGTGCCGCCGTCAGCGCGTCGCCGAGGCGAACGCGCCGAGGATCTCCTCGGCGTAGAAGCGCATGAAGCCGTCCTGGTCCAGGCCCACCTGGTGGATGTACACGTGGTCGAAGCCCGCGTCCTCGAACTCCCTGATCTTCTTCCGGTGCAGGTCGGCGTCGGGGCCGCACACGACCGCGTCGGCGATTGCCTCCTCGTCGACCATCTCTGCCGACGCTTCGAACATCGACGGCAGCGCAAGCTCCTGTCCGAGCGGGCCTTTCAGCGCGGCGTTCGGCCACCACTCGAGCGCGGTCTGCACCGCTTCGTCCTCCGACTCGGCGTAACACACCGTGAGCTGGCCGTACCGCGGACCGCCGCCCCCCGCGGACTCGAACGTCTGGACGATCTCCCGTTCCGGCGACGTCGACACGAGACCGTCGCCGATCCGGCCCGCGAGCTCCGCTGCGTCCGGCGCAGCCGCCGCGACGTAGATCGGCGGCAGCTCGTTCGGCAGCGAGTAGATCCGCGCGCGGTCGACGACGTAGTGCTTGCCGTCGTGTGACACGAGGTCGCCGCCCCACAGCTCGCGAATCAGTCCCACGGCTTCCTCCAGCATCGCGAGCCGCTCCTGCGGCGAAGGCCAGTGGTCGGCGAAGATGTGCTCGTTCAGCGCCTCGCCGGTGCCGACGCCGAGGAAGAACCGTCCCGGCATCAGCGACGCGCACGTCGCCGCCGCCTGCGCGACGATCGCGGGATGGACGCGCATCGTCGGACACGTCACACCCGTTCCGAGCCGTAGCCGTTCCGTCGCGTGCGCGATCGCGCCGATCATGCTCCACACGAAGCCGCTCTCTCCCTGCCTGTCAGTCCAGGGGTGGAAGTGGTCGGAGATCAGCGCGAAGGAGAACCCCGCGTCTTCCGCGGCGCGCGCGAGCTTCACGATCTCTACGGGCGGATGCTCCTCCGACGAGAGTGCGTAGCCGAGCTCGATCAACGCGCGGCGTCGGGATCGTCCGGGCCGCCCGGGCCGAGGAGCTCGGGCTTGTGCGTGCGGCGCACCATCTCGCTCGGCGCGCGTCCCATCGCGAACGCGGTGCCGAGCCAGACGAGCACCGCAAGCGCGAGGACGGCCGGAATGACGACGATCCAACCGACAGCCAGCGTGACGGCGAACCCGATCAGGATCGCGAGCACGAGGAACGTGATCAGCACTGCCACGCGGTGGTGCTGCCCGGATTCAGCGCAGCGAAAACGCCCACGCCCCGCCGACGACAGTCGCGCCGATCGTGAGCCACAGGAGGTAGTCGCCGATGATGCCGCTGTGCGCGGCGCGCAGCGCGCGCACAGGCGGGCCGAGCCCGCGCACGATCCCCCCGAGCACAAGCTCCGGCAACCGCCGGTACCAGAGCCCGGCAGCTGCGAAGGCGAACGCGAGCACCGCGGCGCCGATTCCGTACGCCCAGCTCTCCGGCTTCGCAACCTCGATCGCGAACGGCAGGTGTGGCGGCGCCGGCGTCGACTTCGCGTGCAGGACGCGCGCGGCGTAGGCGCTGCGGTCGACGAAGCGCTCCGCGCCGTTCTCGATTCGCACCTGCAGGCCCGGGATGACGGACATGACGAGTCCGATCGCGACCGTCACGGTGGTCACCGCGAGCAGGAGCGGCACCGACGCGCTCCGCTCCGGCGGGCTCTCCTCCGGCTCCCACGAGAGCAGCGGGTCGCGCTTCGGCCCCCAGCCGAGGAACACGCGCGCACCCGCACGCAGGATCGCGCCCGCCGACACGGCCTCCGCGACGAGGAGAAGCGGCGGCACCCATGCGAAGCCCTGCCCCGACGCTTCCTCGTCGACGAGCGAGTGGCCGACGAACACGCCGACGTACGGGAAGCCGATCAGTCCGATCGCCGCGGCGAACCACAGCGCACGCTCCCACCGTAGGTTGCGGCCCGCGCCGTGCAGACGCAGCTCGTCGATGTCGCGCAGGCGCAGCAGCACGATTCCCGCGGCGAGGAACAGACCCGCCTTGAGGAACCCGTGTGACAGGATGAGGTTCGCAGTCCCCGCGAGGCCCTTTGCGCCGAGGAGGCCAATGCCGACGAGCATCGTCCCCGAGTGCGCGATCGTCGAGAACGCGAGCAGCCGCTTCAGGTGGCGCTGCAGGAAGCACATCACCGCGCCGACGAGCGCAGTGACGACTCCGATCCAAACGAGGAGCGACCGTACGTCGCCCTGATGGGCGTGCAGCCCGCCGGAGAAGACCGTCCAGTAGATGCGCGCGATAGCGAACAGCCCGAGCTCGACCATCGCGCCGGAGAACAGGACGCACACCGGCGCCGGCGCAGCGGCGTGCGCGTCGGCGAGCCACCAGTGGAACGGGACGATCGCCGCCTTCACGAGGAACCCGATCAGCACGAGCGTGAACGCGACGACGACGAGCCGGTCGCTCGGGTGCGTCGCGAGGAAGTGGCCGATCTGCGCGAAGTTGAGCGCACCGGTGCGCGCGTAGAGCAGCCCGATTCCCATCAGGATCAGGTACGCACCCGCGGTGTTCGTGATCGCGAAGTTGACCGCCCCCTGGAGCGGCCCGAGCTCCTCGACCTTGAACCCGGCGAGCGCGTACGCGGCGACGCCCATCAGCTCGAACCAGACGAACATGTTGAAGAGGTCACCGGTGAGCGAGAAGCCCGCCATCGCGCCGCAGAACACAAGCATCAGCACGTCGAAGAGCCGCGACGACTCGCGCATGTACGTCAGCGAGTAGACGAGCGCGAGCGTGACGAGCGTGCACGAGAGCACCGCCATCCCCGCGCCGAGCGAGTCGCCGACGAACCCGATCCCGATCGCGAGGTTCCCGATCGGATGCCACCCGCCGTACCAGTGGATGAGGAGCCCGTGCTGGGTCTCGAGCATGATCCAGAACGAGAACCCCGTCGCGGCAGCAGGAGCGAGCACGGCGATCGCGTTCTGCACGATCCGCGGCGTGACGTGGTCGCCGGCGGCGACGAGCGCCGCGGCGAGCAACGGGATCGCGACCGGCAACGGGAGCAGCCACGTCATCCCTGCAGCTCCACGACCTCGTCGGGATCGGCTGTCCCGAGCTTCTTGTGCACGTCGAGCGCGAGCGCGAGGATGAGCGCGATCACGGTGACGCTGATGACGATGTCCGTGAGCGCGAGCGACTGCACGATCGGGTCGACCGTGTTCGTGCCGAGCCTGATCCCCTTGTAGATCGGCGCCGTGCCGTGGTGGCGGTACCCGACCGACAGCAGCAGGACGTACGTCGACGACTGGATGACGGTGAGGCAGAGCGCGAGGTGGATCAGGTTCTTGCTGACGATCGCGCCGTAGAGGCCGACGATGCAGATCCATCCCGCGACGCCGTACGCGAGGAAGTTCAACTCTTCCGCCCGCGCGCGATCGGGACGATGTACTGCTCGAGGAACTCCTTGTAGAGGATCGTGTTCGCCGCGGCGACCTCGAGGGCGACCGCCCAGTTGATGAACCCGAGGCTGCCGCCGGAGACGAGCGTCCCCGGCTTGCCCGGACCGAGCAGGTTGGCGAGGAACGGCAGTCCGGCGATCAGCGCGGCGAGGCCGACGACGACGTACCCGGCCGCGCCGACTGCCTCGAGCGGGTCGAGCGCCGACTCGCTCGTACGCCGCGCGAACGCGAGGTAGCTGCCCGTCAGGTAGAGCAGGACGAAGCCGGACGCGATGGCGACGCCGCCCTGGAACCCGCCTCCGGGCGTGACGAGCCCGTACGCCGCGAGCCAGAGCCCGACGAGGACCCCGCCGGCGAGCGCGAGCAGCCCGAAGAGGCGCAGTGCGTCGCTCGTCACGGTGTCCTCGGGCGGGCCTTCCTCGTCCTCACCGGACTTGCGGAGCAGGAGCACGACGCCCGTGACCGCCGCGAAGAGGATGAACTCCTCGCCCATCGTGTCGAAGCCGCGGTAGTCGAACACCGTCGCGGTGACCGCGTTCGTCACGTGCCGTTGCGGCAGCGAGAGGATCGAGACCATGTGCCCGTAGAAGCCGTGGTAGTTGCCGAACGGGGGCAGACCGGAGAGTCCCCAGTAGAGGAACGCGCCGAGCGCGCCGAGCACGGGGATCGCGATCGTCCCGCGGATCTGACGTCGCGTCACTTCTCTTCCTTGGAGCCGTGGCGCGTGCGCGCGATCGCGACGAGGACGATCAGTGGGTACGCCGTCGTCGTCACGACGAGCATCGAGAGCGCGACGTCCGGCGCCTGCAGAACGACGAACAGTACGACGAGCAGCAGCCCGTAGACGCCCGAGAGGATGATCTGCCGCAGCGGGTTGCGACACAGTGCGACCGACGTCGCAGCGAGCGCGACGAAGATCAGGCTCGTCGCCTGCAGCGGGACCAGCGTGGCGATCATTCGCGCTCCTCCGGGCGTGCGCGCACGTCGCCGACGTCGACGCGCCGCGCAGCGCGGGCTGTCGCGTGCACGAGCAGCGGCCCGGCGAGGAAGAGAATCCCCACGGCGGCGATCGCGTCGAGCGTCTGCGAGTTGAAGCCCTCGCGTACGATCAGCGCCGCCAGAATCAGGAACGGGCCCACCGCGGTCGACGCGCCGAGGTAGTGCAATCGGTCGTAGACGTTGCGCATCACGGCGACGCCGAGGCATGCGAGGAGCTCCGCGGCCACACCCACGCCGAGCAGCGCGTCGACGAGCGCGTTCAGAGATACCTCCCGATGAAGCGCGCGAACACCATCCCTCCGATCCACGTGGCCGCTGCGGAGACGACGGGGACGTCCGAGTAGACGCTCCGGTGGAACGCCTCGCCGAGACAGATGAGAACGAGCGTCACGATGACGCCGCCGATCTCGAGCGCGACGACGGCGTCGAGCTCGCGCTCGCGCAAAAGCACCCATGCGAGCGGAACGAAGCCACCGAGCAGGGCGAGCGCCGCGATCGCGAACGCGTTCAATCGCCCGCGGGCTCCTCGGACTTTTTGAAGGGGACGAGGTCGTGCAGGAAGACCTCGTTCCGTTCGCGGTCGATGTCGATCACGTACGCGTTCGGGCTGAAGCCCGCGACGGCGACGGTGTAGGCGCGGTGGGCCGCCCCCGCGACGTCGTCACCTCCCGCGTCGAAGGGGCGCGCCAGGAAGACGCCCCGGTCGACGCGCAGGCGCGCGATCGAGCGCAGGAGCACCCAGATCACGATCCCGAAGTCGACAAGGATGATCGGCGGCACGGTGAGAGAGCGGCGGATCTGATTCAGCGGCAGTGAGTAGCCGATGCCCAGAGCGGCGCGCGCCGACTCCGCGAGCGAGGCGCCGACCGCCGCAGCGCAGATCGCGGCGAGGAACTCGATGCGGTTCCAGTCGCCCGCCACGAGCATCCACAGCCAGAAGAGCGCGAGCCACCAGCCGAGCCACCTCACGACGTGACGCACGGCGCTTCTGTTTCCGTGGTTGGCGGGACGGAAAACTCAGCCGTAGCGGGGCGCCTGCGGGTCGGCGAGCTCCGCGAGGCGGATCGAGCCCGCGAGCGCGACCTCGAGATGCCGGAACTGCACGTCGACGGCCCAGGCCGCCAGGTCGGCGATCTCGGGGTGCGCACCCGCGAGCACCGACACGGCGTTCCAGGCCGCGACCTCCGCCGCCTCGCCCATCGCGAGGAAGCTCCACGCCGCGAGCGGCCCGGTGCCGGCCTTGAACCACGCACCGGCGAGGTCGGCCGCCTTCTCGCGCGTCGTGTTCACGTGGGCGAGAATCTCGTCGGCGGCCTCCTCGCCGAAGAGCCGCTCGACGACGAGACAGCGCGCACGCGTCTCCTCCGCGTCGCGCCGCATTCCGGCGAGCTCGTCGCAGAGCACGTCGTCGTCGACGATCGCCTCCACCTTCTGCGCCACGACCGTCGCGGCGAGCGCGAGCGCGTGCGCCTCCGCGAGCTTCTCCTGCAGGACCGTGAGCATCAGGGCGCCGCCGCGCGCGCCTCGCGCTCCGCGCGCTTGCGCTCCTTCTCGACGCGCTCCCCCGCCGTGAGCTCGAGGCACACGCGGTACGTGATCCCGCCCACGAGGACCGGCAGCACCCACACGAGCACGCGGTAGACCTCGATCTGCGCGGTGTACGAAAGGCCGAACAGCACGTCGACACGGTCGGACGCACCCGCGAAGAAGACGAACGACGTCCACGTCAGCACGCCCATGCCGATCGCCGTGCGCCACGCCGCGTCGCGCGGACGGTCGAGCAGGTTGTGGTACCGGTAGTCGTTCGAGACGCGGCGTTCGATCACCGGCCAGAGGTAGAGGAACCCGAAGACCACGAGCGGGAACGCGGCGCCGCCCCAGAACGGATTGGGGACGACTGTGTACTTGCCGATCGTGAAGTCCCAGCCCGGGACGAGACGCAGTCCGCCGATCAGCCAGCCGAGGTACCAGTCCGGTTGCGCGCCGTTCGTCGACGAGTACGTGTGGAACGGCCCCCACAACCAGATCGGGTTGATCTGCACGAGCCCGCCGAGCAGGAACAGCACGCCGGCGACCGCCGAGAAGAGACCGAGCGAGCGCGGCGCGTACCCGGGATATGTCGGCAGGCCGACGAGCTTCTTCTCGGTCTTGCGCGGCTCGTCGCCGAACTGCGTGTGGTGCTTCAGCACGACGAGCGCGAGATGCACCGAGAGCAGCACCGCGATCAGGATCGGGATCAGGAAGACGTGGAAGATGTACATCCGCGCGAAGAACTCGTGCTTCCCGGGGAACGGTCCGCCCCAGATGAGGTTCGCGAGGTTCGCGCCGACGAAGGGGATCGAGAGCACGACGGCGTAGCCGATCGCGAGCCCCATCCCGGAGAGCAGGTCGTCGACGAGCGAGTAGCCGAGGTAGCCCTCGAGCAACGCGACGATCAGCATCGTCACGCCGATCCAGTACGTCAGCTCGCGCGGCTTGCGGTACGCGCCGGTGAAGAACACGCGCAGCAGGTGCACGAAGATCGCCGCGATGAAGACGTCCGCCGCCCAGTGGTGCGTCTGGCGGATCAGCAGCCCGGCCTTGACCGACAACGAGATGTCGAGCACCGAGCGGTACGCGTCGGTCATCTCCTGCCCCTGCAACGGCGCGTACGGGCCCGTGTAGTGCACGACGGTCGTTCCGTCCTGGTAGAAGAGCGCGAGGTACGTGCCGGTGAGGACGAGCACGACGAACGCGTAGAGCGCGACCTCGCCGAGCAGGAACGACCAGTGGTCGGGGAACGCGTAACGCAGCGCCTTGCGGACGAGCGGCGCGCCGCCGCTTCTCTGGTCGACGAACCGGACTGCGCGGCGGATCACGGCTTCGGCCTCCGGTTGCGCACGCCCCACCACGAGGGACCGACGGGGCCGTCGAAGTTGCCGGCCGCGCGGAGGAAGCCCTGCCCGTCGACCTCGAGCGGCAGCATCGGCAG
>JAFAHG010000257.1 GCA_019237315.1 Actinomycetota bacterium | reverse complement strand
GATGAGCGGATAGTTCGGCGCCGTGCCCTGGGTCTCCTCGATGTCCTTCGCCCAGGCCTCGTGGTCGCCCTTGGCGTCCACCGAGAGGCCGATGATCTTCACGCCCCGGCGCTCGAACTCGGGGTTGATCTTCGCCATGTATCCCAGCTCGGTGGTGCAGACGGGCGTGAAGTCCTTCGGGTGCGAGAAGAGGACGCCCCACGAGTCGCCGAGCCATTCGTGGAAGCTGATGCGCCCTTCGGTCGAGTCGACCGAGAGGCCGATGATCTTCACGTTGCGCTTGTCGAACTCCGGCTTGATGCGCGCCATGTACCCGAGCTCGGTCGTGCAGACCGGCGTGAAGTCCTTCGGGTGCGAGAACAGGACGCCCCACGAGTCGCCGAGCCAGTCGTGGAAGTGGATCTCGCCTTCTGTCGTCTGCGCCGTGAAGTCCGGCGCGGTGTCGCCGATCTGCAAGCTCATGGATTCCTCCGTCTCTCGTTACTTCAAAAAAGATAGCGAGAGCGGGCCGGCCGCGTCGGCTAGCGCCCGGCGCAGGAGCTCGTGCTCCCGGCGATTGCCGCAAGGGCGTGCGAGGCGGTCACCGAGAACCCGAGGCTGACCACGCCCCCGCGCGAGGCCTGCAGGTCGATCATGCCGCTCCGCGTCGCGCGGATGCAGGTCCCCGGGGCTGACAGGTACGGGGAGTAGTGGAGCGCGAGGTGGTAGTCGCCGGGCCGCTCGAGCGACAGGACGATGCTCGACTCGGTCAGCTGGAGCACCCTGGGGCGCCCGGGTCCGGTCAGCATTGGCACCGGCGACGGCACCGCGAAGACGGTGAGGTGCGCCGAGCGGAAGACGGGGCGCAGCCCCGACCGGCCGCTCTTCAGCAACTTCACCTCGTTGCGCGCGCTGTAGTCGACCGGCGCGTCGGGCAGGACGACGTAGCGCACCCCGAGGCTGTGCAGCCAGCGGAGGTAGGAGCGCTTACCCAGCGGGTCGTAGAGGAGCTCGTTCTGCGGGAAGTCGTCCTGGCGGAACCAGCCGCGCACGATCGGGATGCCCGCCTGCGCGAGGTACACCGCTTCCCAGTGGCCCGCGGTGTCGACGGCCTCCACGCGGTACGACGGCGTCAGGTTCTCGTGCAGGAAGCGGATCGCGGGCTGCCAGAACGCGGCGTTCGCGGACGGGTCGCTCGCGGTGCGGACGAAGCTGTACGCGAGCGGCGTCGCGTTCCACGACAGCGCGAGGACGAACGCGCCGAGTGCGAACGGGAGCGGACGCCAGCGCCGCAGCGACAGCGTGAGGACCGCGAGCGGTACCGCTGCGAACCGCAGGCGCGCGACGTTCTCGCCGAGCTCGGACGGAACGGCGTACGACACGATGCACGCAAGCGCGTAGATCGCGAAGAACGCGCGGAGGATCGCGGCGCGTTCGACGCGCCAGGTGAGCAGGAAGCCGAGCCCGCAGAAGAGCAGCGCCGCGGCGAGCTCCGCGGTCGAGAACGGGAAGTGACCGCCTTGCGGGAAGAGCCGCCAGACGACGGCGGCGAATGCGAGAACGACCACGATCGCCGCCGTGGGCTTCGCGAGGTCGCGTGACGTGCGCGTAAGCGCCACGCCGCCGAGAATCACGAGCAGCAGCACGAACGCGAGCGGGCTCGCGGCGAACGTCAGCGCGACGAGCAGCCCGAAGAGCCAGTGCCTCCGCTGTTGCAGAACGACGAGCGCGGTCAACGCGAACGCGAGTCCGAGCCCGTAGGGGAACGCGGCCGAGATCACCGATGCCGCCGCCGCGAGGACGAACACACGGGACGCCCACACGGACGCGCCTCCCCACGTGGTGCGCACGACGCTCGTGAACGACGCGCACGCACCCGAGACGCTCAGGACGGCGAGCAGCTTGATCCCGAGCAGCGCGGCCAACGGGTAGTAGATGAGGCTGTACCCGACGAAGCTGTAGCGGCCGGCGTACCAGTAGTTCGTCCACAGAGCGAATCCGTGGGTGATGAAGAGGTCGCGCTGGAAGACGTGCGCGGCAAGATCGCCGCCCGGAGGGCCGAGCCACGCGACGACGGCCGCGAGCGTCCCACCGGCGACGGCATTGAGGATGACGTCTTTCGGGAGGCGGATGGCTTCCGAAGCCTAGTCAGACTGAATAGCGAAGAAACAATTCCCCTGCACTCCGGCGCACGCTCCTGAGTCGAAGTGGTAACGGACCGCCCGGCAGCAGGTCTGCGCCTTCGACGAGCGACAGTCGTTCGTCGAGTCCGGTGCGGCCGACGAGGAGCGGCGAGAGCGTGAGGAAGATCTCGTCGACGACGCGGGCGGCGAGGAGCGAGCCGAGGACGTTCGGGCCTCCCTCGGACAGGATCGCGCGATGGCCGCGGTCGCGCAGTGCGTCGACGAGCGTGCGCGGGTCGATCGCGTCGCCGAGCGAGACGACGGTCGCCGCGTCCGGCAGCGTGTCGCGGAGTCGCTGCTCGGCGGCATCCGTCGTGACGACGACCGCGCCTGCGGCGAACGCCGGGTGCGCAGGGTCGACGGAACCGAGCGCGGTCAGCACGACGAGCTCCGGCTCCGGCTGCAGCCCGAGCCGGCTGCGCATCGCTGCGTACGCATCTGCTGCCGGCGGGTACGCCTGCGCGGGCGTCCAGAGCGAGCTCGGCGCGGCGCGCATCGTGCCCGAGCCGATGACGAGCGCATCGCCGGCGGCGCGCAGCAGCCCCATCACGAACCGGTCGGTTGCGCTGCCGCCGGAGATGATGCGGTTCGAGTTCGGCACCGCCGGGATCGCGACGACGCCGTCGGCGCTCGCGACGAAGTTGACGAAGAGGCCCGGTGATCCGACGCCGAACGCGCCGCCGTAGGCCGCCGCGAGCTCGTCGGGCACGTCGAGTGCCGGCAGCCCCGGCTCCTCGTAGAGCACCTCGAGCGGCGCGTCGACCAAGCTCACGGCCACCGACCGGGGTCAGACCCCATACCGAAGAAGCGTGTGTTCGAGCCGCTGTCGGCGTGCGGCGCCGGTGCGGGCGGGGTCAGACCCCGGCTTGAACCTGTGACGGACGATCCACAGGGGGTCGTCATACCGGGAGGGAAGCGCCGGTGATCGGGCCTGCCGCGTCGCTGCAGAGGAACGCGCACACGGCGGCGATCCGTTCGGGTGCGACGGCGTTCTTGAGTGCATCGGCGGACATGACCGCGCGATTCGCGGGCGTGTCGATCAGCAACGGCAGCACCGCGTTCACGCGCACGCCGTCGAGCTCCGCGGCGGCGACCTCGGTCAGCCGTACGACGGCGGCCTTCGACGCCGCGTACGCAGCCGCGCCCGTCCCGCCGGAGACAGCCGCGCGTGCGGCGACGTTCACGATCGCGCTGCCCGGGCGCAGTCGCCGCGCCGCTGCACGGCACGACCAGAACGTCGTCTCGACGTTCAGTGCGAAGAGAAAGCGAAGCGCGTCCGCCTCGGTGTCGGCGAGGCGCGCGCCGCGGTAGCCGCCGACGGCGTTCACGACCCATTGCGGCGTCTCGATGCGGTCCCAGAGCTCCTCGACCGCGTCGGGGTCCGTGAGGTCGGCCGCTTCCATGCGCACGCCGTCGCGCGGGGCAGCCGAGCGGTCGACGCCGATCACGTCGTCGCCACGCGCGCGGAACGCGTCGACGAGCGCCCGCCCGAGCGCACCGCCCGCCCCGCAGACCAGCGTGACCGGCACTACTGCCTGTGCGCGCGTACTTCCTGCAGGAACTCGCGCCGCAGGTCGGCGTCCTCGTAGACGCCGCGCCACACCGTCGTGATCGTGCGCGAGTGCTCCTCGACGCCGCGCATCTGCGTGCAGAGATGCGACGCGTCGACGTGCACCGCGACACCGAGCGGCTCGATCAGCTCGCACAACGTGTCCGCGATCTGCTCGGACAGCCGCTCCTGAACCGTGAACCTCCGCGCGTAGAGCCGGACGAGCCGCGTGAGCTTCGAGATGCCGATGATCTCGTCGCCCGCGACGTAGGCGATGTGCGCGTAGCCGTAGAACGGCAGCGCATGGTGCTCGCATAGGCAGTGGAACGTGATCGGCCCCTCGATGATCTGGCTCGCCGCAGACGACGCAGCCCCGCTCGTCTCCGCCGGGAACGATGTCAGCAGCTTCGGGTCGCCCTCGTACCCCGACGTCGCGTCGTACAGTGCCTCGAGGAAGCGCCGCGGAGTCTCCCGCGTGCCCGGCGTCTCGAGATCCATTCCGAACGCCCCGAAGATCTCGCCGATGTAGTCCTCGAACCGCTCCCAGTCGCTCGGCGCGAGCTGGCGCTTGCGCACTGCACGGCTACACGCGCCGAGCTGGATGACGTTGTCCTGCGCGGGCTCTTCCATCACGCACGCATGGTACGGGAACGGCCACACTTGGTCTCGTGCTCGCCTCGGTGATCGTCCCGACGAAAGGCCGCCCCGAGAAGCTCGCCCGCGCGCTCGCGAGCCTGCAACGGCAGGACGATCCCGACTGGGAGGCGGTCGTCGTCGACGACGGAGCGGGTGAGGGAATCGAGGTCGTCGAGCGGCTCGGCGACCCGCGAGTGCGTGGCGTGCCGAGTGCCGGCACCGGGCAGGTCGACGCGCGGAGCACCGGCATCGAACACGCCCGCGGCGAGCTCGTCTGCTGGCTGGACGACGACGACTGGTGGGACGACCCCCGTCATGTGTCGCTCCTACGCGAGAGCCCGCGCGACCGGTTTTCGTTCCGAGGCGGCTGGATCGTCTTCGCCGACGGACGACGCGACCCATTCGACCACCAGGCCACGTGCGAGTCGCTCCGTGTGAACAACACGGTCCTGACCAGCAGCATCGCGTACCCGCGCGTGCTGCACGACCGGCTCGGTCCGCTCGACCGCTCGCTCGGCGGCTACTGCGACTGGGACTTCATGCTGCGGATGTGCGGCGCGGGGCTCGGACCTCATAGGCTTCCCGGTCGCGGTGTCTGCTACGAGATCCACGACGAGAACGTGTCCGCGGAGTACGACGCGCCCGAGCGGCGCCGCGGCTTCGAGCGCTTCGCGCGCAAGCACGGTCTTCGGATCAAGATCGCGAACCATCTCTCGATCCACCGCGAGCTCGTGAGCGTGCCCGAAGGGTGGAGCGAGGTCGACAACGCGCTCGAGCGCGAGTTCCGCTTCGACGACTTCGTGCAGGCGATCGCGTTCGTGAACCGCGTCGCGGAGCTTGCCGAGAGCGAGAACCACCATCCCGACATCGCTGTGAGCTACAGCTGCGTGACGCTCCGCTGGTCGACGCACTCGGCCGGCGGCATCACCGACCGCGACAGGGATCTCGCCGTTCGATCGACGGAGCTGGCAGCCGATTCCTAGTGTCTGACACCGGACGTGTCCGGTGTCAGACACTGAGGTTCCGAAGTGCGCTAGCCGATCTGCCCGCGGATCTCGCCGTTCGGGTTCTTCGCGGTGTGCACGTTGACGTAGAGCGTGCCCTTGCCGTACGCGGCCATCACGGCGGAGGTGAGCGTCGTGGTGCCCGAGGCGCCGCTCTTGCACGGACCGCACAGCGGGACGACGACCGGTCCCGACGCGCCCTTCGCGGCCATGTGGATGTGCGCTGCGGTCGCGGGGCCCGTGAGCCCGGAGAACGTCAGCTTCCACGAGAGCTTCTTGCCGGACAGCGTCGCGGTGAACGAGCCCTTCGCGGCCGTGTCCTTGACGACCTGCTTCGGAACTTCCTGCGTTGCGTTCAGCGTTGCCGACCAGCCGCCCGCGCGGTGGGCGGCGGACGAGAGCGCCGCGAGGGTGAGGGCGCAGAGAGCGCCGGCGGCGATCATGGCGACGAGCTTCTTCACGGGTTTCCTCCTTGGGGCTTGGCCTACCTCTCGCCCGCTTCTTCGTCGGAAGCGGCCGAGCGGTTCACCGGAGGAGGAGGACCTACGCCGGCTGCTCGGTCGCGAGCAGCTCTTCGAGCTCGCTCGACTCGAACCCGCGCGACGACTGGGCGCCGAGCGAGACGAGGTGCCGTGCCGTCAGCACGTGGTAGAGGATCAGCAGCTGCACGAGGGCGAGCGAGTCGGAGCGGTGGAGCTCCGTGCCGATCGTGAACTCCCCGAGCTTCTCCTGGCGGAGGTGCTGGGCGAAGTGCATCTTCTCCCAGATCGTCTCCTCGAGCTGCGCGGCGCGCTCCGACGGGATCTTCCCCGGCACGTAGAGCTCCTGGCAGCCGGGCCGCTCCGTCAGCACGAGCCCGTCCTCGACGCCGTCGGCGACGACGCCCGAGAGGTCGGGGTGCGTGAGCGAGTCGCGCAGGGTCAGCTTCGCGTCGAGGTGCTCGTAGTCGGCGCCCGGTGCCGGCGGCTGGAACGAGACGACGAGGTCTGCGTGATGGCGCTGCGGCCGGATGAACTGCTCCGAGTCGGGCTCGCGCCGGTCGAGCTCGGCGAGCACCTGGTCGGTCGTGTACCCGCGGCGGGAGCAGTCGCGTTGCACCTTCCAGTGGCGGCGCAGATCCTCCGGCGGGTCGAGGTAGACGCGCACGTCGAACATGTCGCGCAGCTCGGGCGTGTAGAAGCCGAGCAGGCCCTCGGCGACGACGAACCGCTTCGGCTGCAGGTAATCCGGCGCCCCGAACGTCCCGTCGGCGTGCCGGTAGACCGGCTTCATGATCGGGTTGTTCGCGCGCAGGTGCTCGAGGTGCTGCGCCAGGATGTCGAGGTAGTTGCAGTCCGGGTGGAGCGGGGTGATGTTCCGCTCCGCGCGCTGCTTGCGATCGTAGCGGTGGTAGTCGTCGATGCAGAAGTCGGTGATCTGGTCCTGGCCGAGGACGCGGACGATGCCGCGGGTGATGGTGGTCTTGCCGGAGCCGGAGTCTCCGACGATGCCGAGCATGATGGGACGGGGCATTGCGGTCTCCTCGAGCCGGGGTAGCGGAGCCTACGCGATCTTCAGTTGAAGATCAATACGGGATTAGGCCTGACCGATAGAGGAAGGCCTATAGCCGGGCAGCGAGCGCGCGGTACGCGTCACCGGCGTCGTCGGCCCCGAAGACGGCCGATCCCGCGACGATCAGCTCGGCGCCCGCGGCGCGGACTTCGTCGATCGTCGCGAGCGAGACGCCGCCGTCGACCTCGAGCACGACCTCCGCGGGGAGCATCGCCCGCAGCCGGCGCAGCCGCTCCGTCGAGGACGGGATGTACTTCTGGCCGCCCCACCCGGGGTTCACGCTCATCAGCAGGCAGAGGTCGACGATTTCCATGACGGGCTCGACGGCCTCGACCGGCGTGCCCGGGTTGATCACGACGCCGGCCTTGCAGCCGAGCTCGCGGATGAGCTTCAGCCCGTAGTGGATGTTCGGCGTCGACTCCGGGTGGATGGTGATCACGTCCGCGCCCGCCTTGGCGAAGGCCTCGACCTGCCGTTCAGGGCGCTCGATCATCAGGTGCACGTCGAGGATCGCGCCGCGCGCGTGCACGAGCTCGCGCAGCGCGTCGACGATCAGAGGGCCGATCGTGATCGGCGGGACGAAGTGCCCGTCCATGACGTCGACGTGGATGACCCGCGTGCCGGCGTCGAGCACCTCCGTGACCTGCTCGCCGAGCCGCGCGAAGTCGGACGAGAGGATCGACGGTGCGATTTCGGGGCGGGGGATGGCGGTCATCGCTTGAAGGCGCGCTTTCCGCCTGGGCCGTGCGTGAACTCGAGGAAGAGCTGCACTGCGGGCCGGGGCGGGACGGTGGCCGAGCGTAGCGCGTACCACTCGCGGCGCGGGAGCCCGCCGCGCACCGCGATCTGGCCGAGCGCCCCGCTCGCGAGTTCGTGGTCGACCGCCATGCGCGACTGGAGCGAGATGCCGAGACCGAGCCGCACCGCCTCCTTGATCGCGCCGTTCGAGCCGAGGGTCAGCGTCTGGGGACGAAGGTCGTGGTCGCCCAGGAAGTCGCCGACGAGCTCGCGCGTGCCCGAGCCTTCCTCTCGCTGCAGCCAGACGCGCTCGGCGAGCTGGTCCGCGCGCACGGGCTTGCCGCTCGCGAGCGGGTCGTCCGGCGCCGTGATGAGCACGATCTCGTTCGGCAGGAAGGCGCGGCCGTCGATGCGCTCGTCGTCCGGAGGACGTCCCGCGATCGCGACGTCGACGTCGTGCTCGAGGACGCGCTCGAAGAGCGTCGCGCGGTTCGCGACCTCGAGTGACAGCCTGATCTCGGGCTGCGCGGCCGCGAAGGCGCGCAGCAGCGAGGGCACGACGAACTCGGCTGCGGTCGCGACGGCGACGATGCTGAGCGTGCGCGTCGCCGACTCCGACGCCTCCTGCGCGGCGCGGCGGCCCTGCTCGATGAGGCCGAGCACGTCCGCGGCGTACGGCCGGAACGCCTCGCCCGCAGCGGTGAGCCCAACGCCGCGGCCGACGCGCTCGGTCAACTCGACGCCGACCTCCTTCGACAGCGCCGACACAGCGGCCGAGATCGACGGCTGCGTCACGTAGAGCTTCTCCGCAGCCGCCGACACGGACCCTTCGCGCGCGACCGCCAGGAAGCTGGAGAGCTGGTTGAGCGTCACAGGCATAAGCGGAAGCCTATGAAACCACGGCAACTTTTTGATTGTCAACAATCGGCGGCGCCCATACGCTTGCGGACGCGCGGCACGCGCAATCCGCGTAGCCTTTCGCGTCCAGCCGCGATCCTCGAGAGGAGACGAACCGATGCCACTCGCCACCTTGCGCCAGGTCCTCGACGAAGCCGCCAAGGGCGGATACGGCATCGGCGCGTTCAACGCGAACAACATGGAGCAGGTCCAGGGGATCGTCGGCGCGGCGCAAGAGGTGCAGTCCCCGGTGATCGTCCAGGTCTCGCGCGGCGCCCTCTCGTACGCCGGCAAGAACTACATGCAGCACCTCATCCGCGCCGCCGCGGAGTCGGCGCCGGAGATCCCGATCGTGCTGCACCTCGACCACGGCGACAAGCCGGAGACGTGCTTCGAGGCGATCGAGCTCGGCTTCACCAGCGTGATGATGGACGGCTCGCTCCTCGCCGACGGCAAGACGCCGTCGGACTACGAGTACAACGTCGCCGTCACGCGCGAGGTGGTCGAGGCCGCGCACAAGAAGGGCGTCAGCGTCGAGGGCGAGCTCGGCACGCTCGGCGGGATCGAGGACGGCCACGGCTCGGGCGAGGTGCACCTCACCGACCCGGAGCAGGCGGTCGAGTTCGTCGAGGCGACCGGCGTCGACGCACTCGCGGTCGCGATCGGCACGAGCCACGGCGCGTACAAGTTCACGGCGAAGCCGACGGGCGACGTCCTCGCGATGCACCTGATCGAGGAGATCCACCAGAAGCTCCCCGAGACGCACATGGTCATGCACGGCTCGTCGAGCGTCCCGCAGGAGCTCGTCGACCGCATCAACGCCGCGGGCGGCAAGCTCGAGGCGACCTACGGCGTGCCTGTGTCCGAAATCCAGCAGGGCATCCGACACGGGGTGCGCAAAGTCAACGTCGATACCGATGGCAGGCTCGCGATCACCGCCGCGTTGCGCGAGGCGCTGAACGCCGGCCCGTCCGAGTTCGACCCGCGCGCGTTCTTCAAGCCCGCGCGCGAGGCGCAGAAGCAGGTGTGCATGGAGCGCATGCGCCAGTTCGGCTCCGCCGGTCATGCGGGCGACTACAAAGTGATCACGCTCGAGGAGATGGCGAAGCGCTACGCGGGGAGCGCCGTTGCCGCCTGAGAAGCCCATTGACGAGCTCTGCATCAACACCGTCCGCACGCTGACGGTCGACGCGGTGCAGGCCGCGCAGTCGGGGCATCCCGGCGCGCCGCTCGCGCTCGCGCCGGCGGCGTACGTCCTCTACACGCGCGTGATGAAGCACAACCCGGCCGACCCCGCGTGGCCGGACCGCGACCGGATGGTGCTCTCGGCCGGGCACGCCTCGATGCTGCTCTACGCGAGCCTTCATCTCTCGGGCTACGGGATCGGGCTCGAGGACATCAAGAGCTTCCGCCAGCTCGGCTCGCGCACGCCGGGGCATCCCGAGAACTTCGAGACGCCGGGCGTCGAGACGACGACCGGCCCGCTCGGCCAGGGCTTCGGCAACGCCGTCGGCCTCGCGATGGCGGAGAAGTTCCTGCGTGCACGCTACGGCGCCGAGATCTGCGACCACCACACGTTCGCGATCTGCTCCGACGGCGACCTGATGGAAGGCGTCGCGTCGGAAGCCGCGTCACTCGCCGGCCACCTGAGGCTCGGCCGCTGCGTCTTCCTCTACGACGACAACAAGATCACGATCGACGGCTCGACCGATCTTGCGTTCTCGACGGAGGACGTGCTCGCGCGCTTCCGTGCGTACGGCTGGCACACGCTGTCGGTCGACGACGGCAACGACCTCGACGCGATCGAGGCTGCGATTCGCGACGGCATGGCGGAGGAGGACCGGCCGACGCTCATCGGCCTGCGCACCGTGATCGGCTTCGGCTCGCCGCGCGCCGGGACGCGCAACGCGCACTCCGACCCGATGCCGGACGAGATGGTGCGCGAGACGAAGGAGACGTTCGGCTGGGATCCCGACGAGACGTTCGTCGTGCCGGAAGAGGTGTACGCGCACTGGCGCACCCCGACGATGCAGCGCGGCGCGGATGCCCATGCGGCGTGGCGCAAGCGCTTCGACGACTGGGCGACCGCGAACCCGGAGCTCGCCGTCGAATGGCGTGAGGCGTGGGCGGGGAAGCCGAAGCCGGGCTTCGGCGCGTCGCTCCCGACGTTCGAGCCGGATGCGAAGGGACTCTCGACGCGCGTCGCGGGCAGCAAGGTCATGCAGGCGTTCGGCGCCTTCGTCCCGACGATGATCGGCGGCGCCGCCGACCTCGTGCACTCGACGTTCACCGAGTTCGAGGGCCACGACTACTTCACGCCCGAAGGCGCCGGCCGCAACGTCGCCTGGGGCGTGCGCGAGCACGGCATGGGCGCGGCCGTCAACGGCCTCGCGCTGCACGGGGGCATCGTCAAGCCCTTCTGCTCGACGTTCTTCGTCTTCACCGACTACATGCGCCCCCCGATTCGCCTCTCGGCGCTGATGAACATCGACCCGGTCTGGATCTTCAGCCACGACTCCGTCGCCGTCGGCGAGGACGGTCCGACGCACCAGCCGATCGAGCATCTCGCCGCGATGCGCGCGATCCCGAACCTGACGGTGATCCGCCCCGCCGACGCGAACGAGGTGTCGGAGGCGTGGGGCGCGATCGTCGAGGAGCTCACCGGGCCCGTGTGCCTCGTGCTCTCGCGGCAGAACGTGCCGACGATCGACCGCAGCGTGTACGGCGCGGCTTCCGGCCTGCGCCGCGGTGCGTACGTGCTCGCGGACGCGGACTCGCCAGACGTCGTGCTCGTCGCGACGGGCGCCGAGGTCGGCACCGCCGTCGCCGCGCGCGACCTCCTCGCGGAGAAGGGCGTTCAGGCGCGCGTCGTCTCGATGCCGAGCTGGGAGCTCTTCGAGGCGCAGGACGCGGAGTACCGCGACGAGGTGCTGCCCGCCGGCGTACCGAAGATCTCCGTCGAGGCCGGCTCGACGTTCGGCTGGGCGAAGTGGGTCGACGCGTCGATCGGCATCGACGAGTTCGGCCGCTCCGGCAAGGGCGACAAGGTGCTCGCGCACTTCGGCATCAGTCCCGAGTCGGTCGCCGAGCGCGTCCGGGAACACGTCGCCGAGCTCGCCCGCGGTTGAACGTCAAAGTTGCATTCACGCCGAGCGAGGAGGTCGCCGCCCCGCTCGGGGTGGTGATCGACGTCCTGCGCGCGACGTCCGTGATGTGCCAGGCGCTCGCCGCCGGCTACGAGCGGATCACGTGCGTCGGTGAGGTCGACCAGGCGCTCGCACGCAAGGCCGACGGCGTGCAGCTCGCCGGTGAGCGCGCGAACGTCCGTCCGGAAGGCTTCGACTTCGGCAACTCGCCGCGCGAGTTCGCGGACCGTGCGGGCAGCGGCAGCCTCGTCCTGACGACGACGAACGGCACGCGACTGCTGCTCGCAGCGTCGTCTCGCTGCGACGAGGTGATCGTCGGCTCGCTGCTCAACTTCGACGCGGTCGTGCGTGCGGTGCGCGAGAGCGGCGTGGACGAAGTCGCGTTCCTCTGCGCCGGTGTCGAGGGGGCCTTCGCGATCGACGACGCGTTCGTCGCGGGCGCGTTCGCGGCAGCGATCGGCAGCGACCCCGACGACGCCGCGACAGCGGCCGTCCGGCTCGCCTCCACCTTCCCCTCCGACGAGGACGGGATCGGCGGCGGGGTCAGCGCCGAGAACATCCGCCGCGTCGGTCTCGAGGCCGACATCCCGTGGTGTGCCCGGCGCAGCGAGCTCGACGTGCTGCCGCGCGTCGTCGGCCGCTCCGGCGGCGCCGTCGACGTCTCGCTTTAAGGGGTAGTCCCCTCCGGCCCGAAAAAGGGGCCGAGCGGCCTATTGCGGTCGCCGCAGGCGTTGCTAGCCTGAAGCATCTTTACTGATCGCAAAAGGGGTTATTCTGCGTAAAGTAATGTATTCTGCCGCGCTGCTCGGCGTGGCGCTTGCGAGCTCGGCCGTGACCGTGGCGGTCCGGCCGACCCGGACGGTGACCGTGTCGACGGTGCCGGCCGCGCCCGTCGGCGCGCACCTCTTCCGGGTCCAGCTCGCGCAGCCGGCGACGCCTCGTCGACGGCCTGCCGTGCACCGCCATGTGCGGCACGCCGTCCGCACGGCGGCGCCGAAGCCCGTGCCGGAATCGCAGGCGGCCCCCGCGCCGCGGACGACGCCGTCGCTCTACGAGCGCACGACCTCTCCGGTCGTCCTGCACGCCCAGGGCTGTCGCGCCGGGAAAGCGAGCACGAACGGCATCGTGATCCTCGACTTCGGCAAGCCGGACTTCGGCTACGGGAGCTACGGGACGATCACCTTCGCGGACCGCTTCGTGACGAATGCCCAGATCACGCAGGGCATGGAGGCCTACGCGCAGGGGTACGTCACGTGCCTCCCGGGTCACGCGCAGGCGAAGATCGTCCTCGTCCGGGGGACGAGCAACTACGCGCTTCACACCGTTCCGAGCGGGGTCACCGCCGGCCGGCTCTGGGCCGAGGAAACCGGGAAGTTCGGGACGTGGCTGCGGCAGCAGGGGCTCGACGCGCACGTCGCGGCAGCGGCAGGTGACGACGCCGAGCCGGCCTGGGACCGCACCTTCACGCGTACCTACAACTTCTTCCGGGGCTTCGGGTCCGCCGCGAACGGCTATCTGCTCTACAACTACGGGTCGCTCGACGGCGGGCCAGGGCAGATCTGGTCCGTCGAGCAGGCGTTCTACGTCACGACCGGCATGCGCTACGCCCGCGCGGTGCCCGAGATCTACACGCAGACGATGGCGAAGCAGTGGGCCCTGCTGAGCCGCCTCGCGGCCGAGCGCTACGGCAAGCCGGTCAACTTCGTCGGGGTGATGACCCAGCACTCGAAGGAATGCCAGGCGGGCTGCTACACGCCGGCCGAGGCCCACACCGCGCTCGTCCACGAGCTCGCGAAGTCGCCGAAGACGCGGGTGCGGATGCTGGCGTCGGCGACGAACATCGGCAC
>JAFAHG010000217.1 GCA_019237315.1 Actinomycetota bacterium | reverse complement strand
TGGGCACGCCAAGATCCTGAACTACGCCGTCGCCGAGATCACGCAGTCGAAGATCCTGCTCGACGACGCGCTTACACAGCTCAAATAGGGCTTCGTTAACATCCGCGTCGTGTCGACCGCGGTCGTGACCGGCGGGGCCGGGTTCCTCGGCTCGCATCTCTGCGACTACCTGCTCGCGCACGGGCACCGCGTCATCTGCGTCGACAACCTCGAGACGGGCTCGCTCGAGAACATCGAGCACAACCGAGACGAGAAGGCCTTCACGTTCATGTACCAGGACGTCGTCGAGCCGATCTGGATCGACGAGAGCGTCGACTACGTCTTCCATCTCGCCGCGCTCGCGAGCCCCGTCGACTACATGCGCTTGCCTTTGCACTCGCTGAAGGTCGGGTCGTACGGGACGCACAACGCGCTCGGCCTCGCGAAGTGGAAGCGCGCGCGCTTCCTCATCAGCTCGACGAGCGAGGTGTACGGCGACCCCCAGGTGCACCCGCAGCCGGAGACGTACTGGGGGAACGTGAACCCGATCGGCCCGCGCGGCGTCTACGACGAGGCGAAGCGCTACGCCGAGGCGCTGACGATGGCGTACCACGGCCAGCAGGGCGTGAACACGGCGATCGCGCGCATCTTCAACACCTACGGTCCGCGCATGCGCAAGAACGACGGCCGCGCGTCGTCGAACTTCCTGCAGCAGGCGATCGACGGCAAGCCGCTGACCGTGTACGGCGACGGCTCGCAGACCCGTTCCATGTGTTACGTCGACGACCTCATCCGCGGTCTCTACGCGCTTGCGACGAGCGACGAGCACCTGCCCGTCAACCTGGGGAACCCCGACCACGAGGTGACGATGCTCGAGCTCGCGGAGACCGTGATCCGCGTGACGGGCTCGCAGAGCGAGATCATCTTCGAGGCGCTGCCGGTCGACGATCCGCAGCAGCGGCGGCCCGACATCACGCGGGCACGCCAGATCCTCGGCTGGGAGCCCGAGGTCGATCTCGAAGAAGGCCTTCGCCGCTGGTTGAAGGCCCTCGGGCACGAGCCCGTTCCCGTCTAGCCCGGCTGCGGCAAGCCTGCGTCCGCGAGCAGCTCGCGGTAGAGCGCGTCGACGTCGTCGATGAGCCGCTGGACGCGGTAGCGCTGCACGACGCGCTCGCGTCCAGCCTCGCCGAAGCTGCGGCGGAGCTCCGGATCGCGGGCGAGCTCGGCGAGTCGGCGCGACATCGTGTCCACGTCCCCGACCGACACGAGGTAGCCGTCGACGCCGTCCGTGACCACGTCGGGCACGCCGCCCACGCGCGTCGCGACGACCGGACGCCGCGAGGCGAGCGCTTCGATCGCCACGACTGGAGTTCCCTCGTTCGCCGACGGCAGGAGCAGCGCGTCGAAGAACGCGTAGTACGGCGCGACGTCGCGTTGATAGCCGATGAAGAGCGTCGAGCGCGAGATGCCGAGCTCGTGCGCCGCGCGCTCCACCCGTTCGCGGTCGGGGCCGTCTCCCACGAGGCAGAGCCTCGCGTCGACGCCGAGCTCCAGCAGCCGGCTGAACGCGCTCAGCACGTCGGGGACGCGCTTGATCGCCGTCATCCGGCCGATCCACCCGACGACGAAGGTCTCCGGCGGAACCCCGAAGAGGCGGCGCAGCTCCTCGCGCCGGTCGTCCTCGCCGGTGATCCGGTCCTCGAGGTCGATTCCAAGCCGGATCACGGTGAACTTCTCCGGCGGTGCGACGCCGAGTGCCACGAGGTCGTCGCGGACCTGCGGCCCGACTGCGACGAGCCGCGTCGTCTCCGAGGCGAGCACGCGCTCGAGGATGCGGAAGACGCGAGACACGACGGGGTTGAAGTACCCGCGCAGCACATGCCCGTGGAAGGTGTGGACGATGATCGGCGGCCGCGCGTCCCCGGCGAGCGCGGCCGCGACCCGCCCGACCGCGCCGGCCTTCGCGGTGTGCGTGTGCAGGATGTGCGGCCGCGTGCGGCGGATCAGGCCGACGAGGCGAAGGACGGAAAGCGTGTCGTACACCGGCGAGATCTCGCGAGAAAGCTGCGGCAGTGGGTAGACCTCGACGCCGAGCTCCTCGGCGACGAACGACATCGAGCTCTCGCCACGCGCAAGCGAGCCGGCGACGAGCGTCGTGTCGTAGCCGCGCTCCTCGAGCCCCTTCGTGAGATACGCGACGTGGAGCGCCGGGCCGCCCATGTTGAGCCGTGCGATGACACGCACGACGCGGATGCGCTCGCTCACACGAGCGCCTCGACCGTGCGGCGGAGTCCTTCCTCGAGCCCGACCAAGGGCTCGTACCCGAGCGCCTCGCGCGCGGCCGACACGTCCGCCCACGAGTCGCGGACGTCTCCTGCGCGCGGCGCCGCAAAGCGCTTCTCCGGCGTCCGGCCGAGAATCTCGCCGACGAGGTCGGCGAGGCGGTTGACGCTCGCCGGCGCACCGGCCGCGATGTTGAAGATCCGTCCGCTCGCGCCCGGCGCGTCCGCGGCACGCATCGTGGCGTCGACGACGTTGCTCACATACGTGAAGTCGCGGGACTGCTCGCCGTCGCCGAAGATCGTCACCGGTTCTCCGCGCCCGATCGCGGTGACGAAGAGCGGCACGACGGCGGCGTACTGCGAGAACGGGCTCTGCCGCGGACCGAAGACGTTGAAGTAGCGCAGGACGACCGCCTCGAACGATTCGTAGACGCGGCTGAAGCTGACGCAATAGCGCTCGGCCGCGAGCTTCGCGACGCCGTACGGCGAGATCGGGTCGGGCGGCATCGCCTCCGTGCGCGGCAACTCACCGGCGGACCCGTACACCGACGAGCTCGACGAGAAGACGACCCGCCTCACGTTGGCGTCGCGCGCCGCAAGGAGGACGTTCAGCGTCCCGTCGACGTTGACCGCGTTCGACGTGAGCGGGTCCTGCACCGACCGCGGCACCGAGCCGAGCGCGCCCAGGTGGTAGACGACCTCGACTCCGCGGATTGCGTTGTGCACGCGCTCGTAGCTGCGCAGCTCGCCCTCGACGATCTCGACGTCGAGCCCCGTGAGGTTCGTGCGGTTGCCGGTCGAGAAGTTGTCGAGCACCCGCACGTCGTCGCCGCGCTCGAGCAGCGCACGCACGAGGTTCGACCCGACGAAGCCGGCGCCGCCGCTGACGAGGACGTTCATCGAACGGCCACGATATGGAAGTTCGTCGTCAACGAGCCGGGGACCGGTTCGCGCAGCGTCTGCGACCGTCGCTCGACCGCCTCGGTCAGCGCGTTGATCGCGTAGTTGACGAGTCGCCCCGCCCACACCGCGTGTGCACGCTGCGCGACCTGGTCGACGTAGAACGCGAGCAGGAGCCCGAACGCGGACGCCGTCCCCGCCCCGGGCTCGACACGCACCGACTGCCAGTCGCCGCTTGCCTCGAACAGTCGCCCGAGGCCGGTGTGCGTCCAGCGCCAGTGGTCGGCGGGATCCGGGTGGTACGGGTACGTCCCATGCGTCGCGGCGAGGACGCGGCCGCCCGGCTTGACGACCCGGTACAGCTCGCGCACGACGCGCGCGGGGTCGTCCACGTGCTCGAGCACCTGGATGCAGAGGACGACGTCGAAGCTCTGGTCGTCGAACGGCAGCTGCTCGGCCGTTGCGCGGACGTCGGCGTGCGGGTTCACCGGATCGACGCCGACGTACTCGCCCGCGCGCCCGAAGTACGGCGCGTACGGCTTGTCGCCGGCGCCGACGTCGAGGATGCGCAGCCCGGCTACGTTCTCACCCTCGCGCTCGAGCCAGCGTGCGAGCGGGGCGCGGAGGCTCCAGTTGTAGTAGCTCTTGTGGGGCTTGCGCTTGTCCGCGCCCGGCTCGGTCACGCTGCGAGTGTGCCGACGGCGGCGGCGAGACCGAACCCGAGCCACGTCAGCGCCTCCATCGGATTGCCCGCGATGATGCCGAGCGCGTTCCACGTCGCCGTCGCGACGGCAAGCCAGCCGATGAGCGCGAGCGCGAGGAACGCCGCCGGCCGCAAGGCGCGGACGGCGTAGACGAACGCCGCGGCGAACGTCCCGAGGAGCAACGCAAGGCCGACGACGCCCGTGTCGGCGAGCGCCTGGATCCAGAGGTTCTGCACGCCCCAGCGATGCTGCGGCGAGGGGAACGCACTCGGCGCCTGGTGCGGGAAGCGCCGCTTCGCCGCCGCGATGTACGGCTCGTAGTGCGCGTCGTCGCTCGAGCGGTCGAGGCCGACGCCGAGGATCGGATGGTCCAGCCAGATGCGTACGCCGATGTACGCGAGCAGCACGTGCTGCGCTCCCGTCTGGATGTTCTCGCTCTGCGACGCGGTCGGCTTCGAGTGGCCGAGGAACGAGAGGAAGTTCGACACGTCGGAGCCGCGCAGCTCGTACACGCCCGCGCCGACGACGGCGAGGATCGCGACGAGTGCACCCGCGCGACGCGCCGTCAGCGTTCCCGCGCGCCGCCCGACGGCCGCCGCGAGGATCGCCGCGACGACGACGCCCGAATACGCGAACACCGACGCAGGCAAGATCGAGCCGACGATGCCGCTCGCCGTCGCGACGCGGACGAGCCGGCTCCGGTTCCCGAGGGCGATTCCCGCGAGCCCGATCGCGAGCGTCGCGCCGGAGAACCCGGCGAAGTCGTGGATGCCGATGAACGACACCTCGCGCTGCGCCGGTCGCTTCCCCTCGAACTCGTTCACGAGGCCGAGGAACTGCAGCGTCCCCCACGCGGCAGCGGCGACGTTCCAGAGCACGAACACCCAGAGAAAACGGTCGACGTCGAGCCGCCTGCGCAGCAGGAGGACGACCGACGGAGCGAGCAGCGCGTACTCGATCAACTTCGCGGCCGTCACGAGGTGGGTCTGCGTGTGGTCGAGCGGACGCCAGAAGCACGAGGCGACGACGAGGACGAAGAGCGCCACTGCGAACGCCCAGAGAACGGGTGCGCGGCGAAGCGGGTCCCAGCCTTGACGGATGCCTGCGATGAGCGCCGCCGCGACGGTCGCGGCGATCGCGATGTCCGAGCTGAAGACCTGGGCCGGACCGACGTGCGGCGCGAAGCCCTGGTAGCTCCGGTGCAGGAAGAGGAACGGGATCGCTGCTGCGGGAACGAGCGGCAGCACTGTGGCGGCTCGGATTCGGGTCGCCAAGATGCCGCAATCTAGTTCACGGTGCCAGAGCCTGTGCCTCTGGCACCTTTCAGAGTCAGCACCTTCAGAGTCAGTAACATCGGCGAACCGATGCGCTCCCGAATCCTCCGCCGTCGCGCTGCGACGGCATTCGGGGTGTACGGGTCGGCTGTGCTCGGGTTCGCGGCGACGGTCTTCGCGGCGCGCGAGCTCTCGAACGGCGACTTCGGTCGCTTCGCGCTCGTCTTCTCGACGACTGCGCTCCTGCAGGTGTTCGTCGACCTGACGATCGACGAGGTCGTCATCAAGTACGGCAACCGCTACATCGCGCGCGAGCAGTGGGGACGCTTCCGGCGGCTCGTACGCGTCGGCCTCGCGGTCAAGGTCGCCGGCGGTGCGCTCGGCGCCGCATGCCTGGTCGGCGCTGCGTTCCTCTCGCCGTGGCTCTGGCGCACCGGCGGCGTGCGCGGCGCGCTGCTGATCGCGTCGCTCGTGCCGCTGATCCAGCAGCCGGAGGGGATGGCGGGCGCGGTGCTCACGCTGCGCAACCGCTACGACCTGCGCGGGCTGTTCCTCCTCTGGGCGATGGGGCTGCGCCTGCTCGCAGTCGCGCTCGCGGCTCCGCACGGGTTGCTGACGCTGTTCGGCGCGATCGTCGCCGCGCAGGCCGTCTCGACGCTGTCGGTGGGCGCGGTCGGGTTCGCGGCGTTCCGCCGCTATCGGCGCGCGCCCGAGGAAGAGCTCGGCGAGGACCGTGCGCCGATCCGGACGTTCGCGATCCACTCGACGGTCGCGTCGGGTCTTCTCTCGTTGCGTTCGTCGCTCCCGACGGTGCTCGTCGGCGTCGTCGCGAAGACGAACGCCGTCGCCGGCTTCCGCGCGGCGCAGGCTCCGCAGACCGCGTTCCAGACGCTGTCGGCACCGGCACGGCTCGTGCTGCTCGCGGAGCAGACGCGCGACGTCGAGCACGGGCGTACCGAGCGCGCGTTCGCGCTGTTGCGCCGCTACATCGGCAGCACGACGCTGCTCGCCTGCGTCGTGACCCCGCCCGCGTGGGTCTTCATGCGGCCGCTCGTCCGTCTCGTCTACGGCGCGAAGTACGAGCCGGCCGTCAACGCGTTCCGCGTGATGCTGCTCGCCGCGGCGCTCCAGCTCGTCTTCGGCTGGACGCGCACGTTCCCCGTCTCGATCGGGCGCGTCGGCATGCGCACCGTCGGGCAGGTCGTCGAGGTCGCGACGCTCGTGCCGGCCGTGCTCGTGCTCGGCGCGCTGTGGGGCGCGACCGGCGCCGCCGGCGGCGTGCTCGCCGGTTCGGTGGCGCTCGCGCTGTTCTGGACGGTCGGGCTCGTGCGTCTCCCGCACCCCGTCGCGGCGTGAAGGTCCTCGTCGTCTCCGGCATCTGGCCGCCGGACGTCGGCGGGCCCGCGTCGCACGGCCCCGAGGTCGCGTCCTTCCTGCGCGCGCACGGGCACGACGTCGAGGTCGTGATCACCGCCGACGCGCCGCCTCCGCCCGCGGACTACCCGGTCGCGTGGACGTCCCGCACGCTGCCGCGCGGCGTCCGCCATGCGGCCACGCTCGCGTCGATCGCGCGCCAC
>JAFAHG010000073.1 GCA_019237315.1 Actinomycetota bacterium | reverse complement strand
CGCGAGGGGTTCGCGCTCGCGCGGCCGCCGGGACACCACTCGGGGCCGGCGCGCGCGATGGGGTTCTGCCTCTTCAACCCCGTCGCGGTCGCGGCGCGATGGGCGCAGGCCGAGCTCGGGATCGGACGCGTCGCGATCCTCGACTGGGACGTGCACCACGGGAACGGCACGCAGGACGTCTTCGTCGGCGACGACTCGGTGCTGTACGTGTCGCTCCACCAGTGGCCCTTCTATCCGGGCACCGGCGGGCCCGACGAGCAGTGGGAGACGACGGTGAACATCCCGCTCGCTGCCGGGACCGGCGACGACGGGTTTCTGGCGGCGTTCGAGCGTGCGGAGGATGCGGTCGCGCGATTCGAGCCGGAGCTACTGCTCGTGTCGGCGGGGTTCGACGCGCACGTCGCAGACCCGCTTGCCGAGCTCGATCTCTCGACGGAGGTGTTCACCGCGCTCGCGCGGCGTGCGCGGGCGCTCGCACCGCGTGTTGCCGCCGTGCTCGAGGGCGGCTACAACCTCGCGACGCTGCCGGACCTCGTCGGCGCAGCTCTCGCGGGATTCGCAGGAACTCAATGAAAGCGTCGCTAACGCGTTGTTGTGATTCACCGCGTGCTCTTGCGAAGTAGCGCGACGATTCCTACCCTCGTTCTCGTCATCGGTTCGCAAGCGATCGTTTCATCGAGCAAGGAGGTCGCACAATGACGAAGCAGCTCTCGATCGTTCTTGCCCTCGCGGCGGCTCTCTCGCCGGCGGCGTTCGCGGCCACCGCCAAGCCGTCGATCACGACGTTCGCGCCCATGAAGGCGAAGAGCGGCGCGACGGTCACGATCACCGGCAAGAACCTGACCGGCGCGAGCAAGGTCGAGGTCGACGGGATGACCGCGACGTTCAAGGTCGTCTCCGCGACGAAGATCACGCTGAAGGTCCCGGCGAAGGCGAAGAGCGGAAAGCTGATGGTCGTCACGAAGCGCGGCAGCGCGACGAGCTCCGCCAGCCTCTCGATCTAGCGCGAACGGGGTCAGACCCCGCCCGGCCGACCGGCACCGTTGCGCGCCGCGGCGCTACGGGCGGGGTCAGATCCTTAATGGTTGTCACGGAAGTGTGACGCGTCATCCACGGGCGGCGCTCAGCTTTTCGAGCGCTTCGCGGCGGGAGGAGACGCCGAGCTTCGACAGCAGGTTCTTCACGTGCGAGCGCACCGTGTGCTCCGAGATGATCAGCCGCTGCGCGATCTCGTCGGTGCCGAGGTGCTGGTCGAGGAGGAGTAGCACCTCCAGTTCACGCGCAGAGAGGACGGCGGCGATCGACTCCGGCACCGCGCCGCCGCGCGGGCCGCCCTCGCGCACCTGCTCGATCAGGCGGCGCGCGACCGCGCCCGAGAGCGCGACGTCGCCGTCCGACACGCCGCGCAGGAAGCCCACGATGCGCTCCGGCGGCTCGCTCTTCAGCAGGTACCCGGCAGCGCCGGCGCGGATCGCCGCGAGCAGGTTCGCGTCGTCCTCGGATGCCGTGAGCACCACGATCTCCGCGTTCGGCGCCACCTCGTGCACCCGTGGCAGCGCCTCGAGGCCGGTCATGTCCGGCATCGTCAGGTCGAGGACGACGACACCCGGCGCGAGCGACCCGGCGAGCGCGATCGCCTCCGCCCCGCTCGAGGCCTGGCCGACGACCTCGAATCCGTTCGCCGTCAGGAGGCTCGCGAGCGCCTCCCGGGTCAGCGGGTGGTCGTCCACGATCAGAACGCGTGCCGTCATGGGACCGGGCGATTGTGCCGATACCACGGAGGATGCGCCACGACGAGAACGAGTTCGAAGGCTTCCTCTGGGGCGAGGTGGCGCTCGTCGCGCTGCTCGGCGCGGCCCTCGCGCTCTTCCTGACGAAGCCCGGCCTGCGCGGCACGTACGACCTGCCGCAGCTTCGGCTGATGCTGATGACGCTCTACGCCGTCGGCGGCGGCCTCGTGGCACTCCTCTCGGCGAGCCGCTTCGCGGCCGAAGGCCGCCGCTTCGACCTCTACCTCTACGCAGGGTTCCTGACGACGACGCTCTCCTGGGTCTGCTTCTCGATCGTCCCGCAGGTCGCGGGCTTCGACGGCGACCTGCGCGCGGAGACCTGGTCGGGACTCGGCGGCGTCCTCGCCGGCTGGGGCATCGTCGCGCTCGCGCCGATCGTGCGCGGCCGCGTGGAGGAGCGGCGCCGCGCGCTCCTCGAGTTCCCCGCGGCGATCGTGCTCGCTCTCGTCCTTCTCTTCGGCATCGCGAACGCAGCCCGCAGTGGTCTGCCGAGCTTCACGACGTCGCACGGCCCCGAGCCACCGCTGATGACCGCGACGCTCGCCGCGCTCGCGCTCGTCGACCTCGTCGCGCTGCTCGGCTTCGCCAACCGCTTCCGCAAGCACGGCGAGGATCTCGACCGCTGGCTCGCGCTCGGTGCGACGCTGATGCTCTTCGCCGCCCTCCACTTCGAGTTCACGGCGCCGACCGCGACGACGTTCGTGTCGCAGGGCGACTTCCTCCGCTTGCTCGCCTACGTCATCCTCGTCGTCGGCGTCTGGCGCGCGATCCGCTCGTCCGACCTGCGGCGCGCGGTCGCCGAGGAGCGCGCACGCGTCGCGCGCGAGATCCACGACGGGCTCGCCCAGTACCTGTTCGCGGTCACGACCCACGTCTCGATGCTCGAGGCCGGTGCCGAGAGCGCCGAGACCCTGCCGCGCCTGAAGGAGGCGGCGCTCGCCGCGCAACAGGAAGCGCGTTTCGCGGTGCTCGCGCTTTCGTCCGCTGCCGGCAACGCACCTTTCGACGCGGCGCTCCGTCGCTACGTCGACTTCCTCACCGCGGACGGCGAGCTCGCGGTCGAGCTCGAGCTCGACGGCTCGATCGGGCTCGCGCCGGACGAGCAGATCGAGATCTTCCGCATCGTGCAGGAGAGCCTCGCGAACGCGCGCAAGCACGCGGGCGCGCGCAGCGTGCGCGTCACGCTGTCTCTGCGGGGAACGGAGCGCGTCGTCACGGTGCGCGACGACGGCGAAGGGTTCGACGTGGCGACGAACGGCCACGGCGCCGGGCAGGGACTGAAGAACATGCGTGCCCGCGCAGCTTCGATCGGCGGGATGTTCTCGCTCGCGTCCGCGCCGGGACGCGGCACCGCGCTCGAGGTCGTACTGCGGAGCTAGCTAGGCGATCGGGATCGGCGTGAGGATCAGCAGCGCGCCGCCGGGCTGGAGCTGCGTCAGCGCCGACGTGTAGAGGTGCGGATACGTCAGAGCGTCGATCGTCCCACCTTCGACGGTGTCCGTCGTCGTCGAGCGCGGTGGAAGCGCGAGCGGAAGCGTGTCGCGCAGCGGACGGCTGAGCGGGTACTGCAAATCGGAGCGCTGGTAGTAGAGAACAGTTGTCGCCGTCGCACCCACCGCCGGCGGCATGAAGACGATCACGGACTGGATCCCGTGCACGTACTTGAAGGTGTACAGCGCGACCTCGAGCCCCTCGCGGTGCACGAGCTGCCCGCGCGTGATGCTCGGCTTGCCGGTGCGGATGGAGCAGTGGCTGCCGAGCCCGCACAACGTGTACATCGTCGTCGACGAGTTGGAGAGCGGCTGGACGTCGGTGTGCCCGCTCGTCTGGTGGATCGCGACGGCGCCGATCGAGATCGTGCTCGTGCCGGCGGTGACGGTCGGCGCACTCGGGACGATCGCGTCGACCTCCGCGCCGCTCTGGAGGCGGTAGTCCGGCGCGAGGTGGTCCGCAATCTCCTTCGTCATCGTCGCCGCCGAGCCCGACGACGGGCGCCAGGCCGACCAGCGGGTTCCGCCGCCGAAGCCGGGATGGATCCCGAAGGCGACGAGCGCGCCGGTCGCGCCGACGAGGATCGCGACGAGGGCCGCGTAGACCGCGATGAACCGGGCCGCGAAGTAGTCGCGCGGGGGCGCAGGAGGCGCGACGAGCGGTGCCGGCGCCGGAGTCTCGACTGACGTCAGGCTGCCGTCCACGACGGCGGAAAGGTAGCGCCTCCCGCGGTTTTCAGCCGTCGACGGGCTGCAGCTCGGCCGCCGCGCGGGTGTGCTCGACGACGTCGGCGATGATCTCGTCGAGGGTGCGCGTCGGCCGCCAGCCGATCGCGGCCCCGATCTTCTCGATCGAGGGCTCCCGGTGGAGCGTGTCCTCGATCCCGAGGCCGTAGACCTGGTCGTACGGGATGAAGACCCGGTCCGACTGCGATCCCGTTGCCGCCTGGACACGGTCGGCGAGCTCGAGGATGCTGATCCGGTCGGTCGAGCCGACGTTGAAGATCTGGCCGCCGATCGAGCGCTCGTCGACGAGGCCCTTCAGGGCGCGGATCGTGTCCTGCACGTGGCAGAAGGACCGCGTCTGCTTCCCGTCGCCGTGGATCTCGAGCGGCGCACCGGAAAGCGCGTTGCGCACGAAGTTCGGGATCACCATCCCGTAGCGGCCGCTCTGGCGCGGCCCGACGGTGTTGAAGAGCCGCGCGATCACGCAGTCGAGGCCACGCTCCTGGTGGTAGGCGAGCGCCAGGAACTCGTCGACCGCCTTCGAGTCGGCGTACAACCAGCGCTTCTGCGTCGTCGGCCCGTAGATGCGCCGGTCGTCCTCGGCGAGCGGGCGCTCCTCGCGGTGGTCGCCGTACACCTCGGACGTCGACGCGATGAGCACGCGCTTGCCGAAGCGGTTGCAGTACTCGAGCACCGTCTCCGTGCCCTGGATGTTCGTCACCATCGTGTGCACGGGCTGCTCGACGATCAGCCGGACGCCGACGGCGGCGGCAAGGTGGTAGACGACGTCGGCCTTGTGGACGAGCTCGCTGACGGTCGCCGACGAGAGCACCGACTCGACCGTCAGGTGGAACTCGTCCTGGGAGCGGAGGTGCTCGACGTTCGCGAGGTTCCCGGTCGAGAGGTCGTCGAGCGCGTAGACCTCCCAGCCGTCCTCGAGCAGGAGCTCGCAGAGGTGGGAGCCGATGAACCCGGCGCCGCCGGTGACGAGTGCAGTGGCCATGCCGGGCTCCAACCCTAGCGGCGCAGGGTACGAAACCGGCCGCCCAGGGGGACCGAGGGCGGCCGGTCGCATCGTCGGGAGACGAACCTGCTTTTCAAAGCATAAACGAAGCCGACCCCTCGCGGGGTGCGGGCAAGCCCTACGGCTTGACGACGCGGGCTGTCAGCACCGCGTCCAGCTTCGGAAATTGCGACTTCAGGAAGGCGTTTCCCTGCGTGTCGATCTGCCCCTGGGCATTCGAGGGGTCCTCCCCGTAGCCGCCGTAGAGCGCGTCGACGACGTTCATCCCGGAGCTGACCTTGCCGAACGGCGCGAAGCCCTGGCTGTCCAGCGAGGTGTTGTCGGCGAGGTTGATGAAGACCTGCGTCGTTCGCGTGTTGGGCCCGGCGTCCGCGAAGGTGATCGTCCCGCGGACGTTCGAGGTCTTCACGGGGTCGTCCTTGATGTTCGCGCTCGACCACGCCTGCGTGATCTGCGGCTTCCCGCTGATCCCGAACTGGACGACGAAGTTCTCGACGACACGGAAGAACTCGACGCCGTCGTAGAAATGCGCCTGGACGAGGTTGTAGAAGCGATCGGCGCCGCGCGGCGC
>JAFAHG010000030.1 GCA_019237315.1 Actinomycetota bacterium | reverse complement strand
GCAGGTCGATGTCCTCGCCGTACAGGCGGAAGCGCTCGTCGAAGCCGCCGAGCTCCTCGAGCATCGAGCGGCGCAGGAGCAGGAACCCGCCGAGCATCCAGTCGGTCTGCACCGGCTCGACTGGCTGCGGCTCGTCGCGGTGCAGGTGACGTCGCTGTGCGACCACGCGGCGAAGCGGAGTCCGGCGGACGAGCGTGCCGCCGACGGTCGGGAAGCGACGACGCGACGGCTGCGGCCGGCCGTCGGGATACGTCATCCGCGGACCGGCGACGCCGCAGCGTGGATGCGCGGCCATGAATTCCGCCAGCGCGGCGACCGCGCCCGGCTCCGGAACCGCGTCGGGATTCACCGCGAGAAGCGTCTCCGCGTGCGTGAGGGCCGCGCCCCGGTTCAGGTTCGCGGCGTACCCGAGCGGCCGCTCGTTCGCGACCGCTTCGACACCCGCCGGAACGGAGCCCGGGACGTTCGCGATCACGACCAGCTCGTCGACCTGCGGCCGCAGGGCGGGGAGCAGCGTCTCGACCTCGTGCGCACTGCCGTGCGAGACGACGACGGCGGCCACCTTCATGCCGCAAGCACCTCGCGGTACACCGCTGCCGTCTTCTCGGCCGCGGCGCGCCAGGAGAACAGCGCCGCACGCGCGAGGCCCGCAGCCCGCATCGCGTCACGGCGTGCGAGCGCTTCCCGGACCGCCGCGGCGAACTGCCCGTCGGCGGCGTAGACGGCGGCGTCTCCGGCGACCTCGCGCAGCGCCTCGTCGTCGGACGCCACGACGGGCGTGCCGCAGGCCATCGCCTCGAGCACCGGTAGGCCGAAGCCCTCGTACCGCGACGGCAGCACGAGCGCGGCGGCTCCGCGGTAGAGCTCGGCGAGCTCGTCCTTCTCGACGTACCCGCGCAGCTCGGCACCTCGCGCTTCGAGCACGCGAGCGAGCGCGCCCTCCTTCTCGGGACCGACGACGACGAGCGGCAGGCCGACCGCTTCGGCCGCGTCGAGCGCGGCGAGCGGATTCTTCCGCTGCTGGATCGCGCCGACGAACAGGAGGTAGCGGCCGGGTACATCCGCCCCGGCGGCGAAGGCCGGATCGACGCCGTTCGGGGTGACGGTCACCTTCTCCGGCGAGAGACCGTAGACGTCGACGAGATCGCGCTTCGTGCGCTCGGAGACGGTCAGCACGTGCTCCGCCCCTCGCGCGGCGCGCGGGACGACGAACCTGAACGTCGCGCGGTCGACCCGGCCCATCGCGCTGGGGTCGCGCTCGAACGAGAGGTCGTGGATCGTGACGACCGCGCGTCCACGGAACCCGAGCGGCAGCGCGTGCTGGAAGTGCGCGAGCTGCGGTCGCAGGCGCCGAAGGAGCCGCGGGAAGCTCCACGCCATGCGCAGCTCCTGCGAGCGCGCGTCGAGCGCGATCGGCTCGACGCCGTCCGGCACGAGCTCGGGCCGGCGCGTGACGGCGGCGAACCGGAGGTCCGGCGCGACGTGCGGCAGCTCGCGCAGGAGGTTCGTGACGTAGGTCTCGTCACCGGTCCGCCGGCGGCCGAGCACGTCGGCGTCCACGAGGATCACGCGGCCTCCTCGTACACGGCGCGCGTCGCGGCGGCGACCTCGGACCACGACGCGACGCGGCGCGGCGAAGGAGCGAACGCGCGCGCGACGCCCTCGCGAATCGAGTCGACGTCGAACGGGTCGACGTAGGTCGCGTCGGCGCCCGCAAAGGACGCCATCGCGCTGCCTTCGGTCGTGACGATCGGACATCCGCACGCGAGCGCCTCGGCGACGGGGAGGCCGAACCCTTCGTAGAGCGACGCGTAGACGAGGCAGCGGGCGCCGCGGTACAGGCGGGCGAGCTCCTCGTCGTCGACGTCTCCCAGCCACGTCACGTTCGCGGGCGGCTCGACGCCGCCCCAACCGCGCGCGCCGACGACGCGAAGCTCCCCGCCGACCGCGGCGGCGATCCGCGCCAGGTTCTTCCGCGGCTCGAGGGTTCCGACCGCGAGGACGTAATCGCCCTCCGCGCGCGGACCGTCGTGCGTGAACACGTCGTCGACGCCGTTCGGCACGACGCGGATCTTTGCCGCCTCGACGCCGAGCAGCGCGACGAGCTCGTCACGCGTGAACTCGGAAACCGCGATGACGCGGGTCGCGGCGCGGACGACGCGCGGCACGGCGATGCGCGAGTAGGAGCGAGTCCAGCGGTTGAACCACTCCGGGTGACGCAGCACGGCGAGGTCGTGAACCGTGACGACGAGCGGCGTCGGCGACGAGAACGGCCCGCGGAACGTCGGGCAATGGAGGACGTCCGCGTCGCGCGCCCGCAGGCGCGGGTACCAGATCGCATCGGCCACCACCGTGCGCGCGCGGGACGTCGCCGGAAAGCGCACCTCCCCGTACGGCATGTCGAGATGCGCGAGGAGCCCGCGCAGGTAGCGCGCGGTCCCCGCCCGCGTCTGCAGGAGCGGCGTGGTGTCGACCGCTACGCGAATCGGCGGTACCCCTCGAGATGGAGCTCGCCGTTCCGTCGCCACGAGAACGTCCGTGCATGCGCGAGCCCCTTCTGTCGGAGCTCGTCGCCCCGGTCGAGCGCCTCGCGAACGCCGGCGGCGAGCGCCTCCGGGCTTTCGGGATCGGCGCGCACCGCAGCGTCTCCGCACGCCTCGTCGAGGGATGCGTTGGCGGACGCGACGACCGGCGCGCCGGACGCCATCGCTTCGGTGATCGGCATGCCAAAGCCTTCGAACCGCGACGGGTAGACGACGACGCTCGCGCCGCGGTAGAGCCTTGCGAGCTCCGCGTCCGTGACCCGGCCGACGCGGATCACGTCGGGTGTGTCGAGCTGCGGCTGCTCACCCCAGCCGGCGCCGCCGACGACCGCAAGCGCGAGGCCCGTGTCCCGGAGAAGCGGCCAGGCGGACGCGAGCGTGCCGAGGTTCTTGCGCGGCTCGAGCGTGGCGACGGTGAGCGCGTACGGCCGCCCGAGGTCGGCAGCACGGCCCTCGGGGGCGAAGTCGCCGCCGACCCCCGGGTGCGCGACGACGATGCGGTCGCGCGGGAAGCGAAGCGTCTCTGCGACGTCGTCGGCCGTGAACGCCGAGTTCGTGAAGATGACGTCGCACGTGCTCGCCGCGTTCGCGTACTTCCGCGTGTGCATCGCACGCGTGCGCGGGGTCACCCACTGCGGGAAATGGAGCGGGACGAGGTCATGGATCATCGACGCGCGAACCCCGTCGCGTTGCGGCGGGTACATCCAGTCGCTGAAGTGGAGGACGTCGAAGCGGGCGAGCCACCGCTCGGCAGGAGGGCGCCCGAGCCGGGACCACGCGGTCCGCACCGCGTGCGCCGCGGGGAACGTGCGCAGCCGCAGCTCGAGCGGGAACCCGTCGACCGCGGCGGTAATGGCGCGCGCGCCGCGCGGCGACGTCGGCGCGAACGCGACCACCTCGTCCCCCGACTCGGCCGCGACCTCCGTGATGCCCTGAAGGGAGCCGCGGATGTAGTTGTTCACGCCCGTCCGCTCGTGCGACAGGGGCGACACGTCGAACGCGATTCTCACGCCTTGAATGCGAACGCGAGGAAGTGGAGTCCGAGCCGGCGCTCGTCCTGCGGCCCCGGCACCTTCGTGCGCGCGACGGTGAAGTCGACGACGCAGCGGCCGTTGCTCGGATGCAGCGGCACGGTCAGCGTCGGCTCCGCGGTCGGGGCGACCGCTGCGCGGCCGACGAGCGCGCCGTTCTCGGACGCTGTCACGAGCTGGTCGTCGCGGAAGAGCCCCGGGTCGCTCTGCAGCGTGACGGCGAGTCGCCCGCCGCTGCAGTCCACCCGCTGGTACTGCACGTGCTTCCCCGACCACGTGTCGGGATAGAGGCCGACGACGTTCGTCAGGCTGACGACCGGCCCGTCGACCCGGTAGAGCCGCGTGCCGACCGGGTCGCTCGCGACGAGACGTCCGTGGATCTCGGTCGCACCGTCCGCGAGCACGTACTGCGCGCGCAGGACGTGGGCGTTCGCGACGAGCTCGCCGTTCGCGCGGCGCGTGACCGGCGTCTCGGTCAATGGATCGGACGCGGAGCCGCCGAGGCTGTAGACGCGCCGGAAGCTCCGGTTGAAGAACTCGTTCTCCCAGATCGTGTACGGGTTCGCGCCGCTCCACACGTACGCGACTTCCGCATCACGTCCGACAGCACGGTCGATCCAGTCGACGTGCACGTTGTGGATCCCCGCCCAGCGCGAGCCGACCGAGTCGAGGTGGATGCCGTGCCGCCCGTTCTCGACGACGACCGACGTCGCGACGAAGTACGCGCCGACGAGGACCGGCAGCACGATCGCGAACCGGCGGGGGACGAAGAGCAGTACGCCCGCGGCGAGGCCGACGCCGAGCGCGAGCCAGCGGAGATCGGCGAGGACGAGCCAGTGGTCCTGGATCCACCACCAGGGGAGCAGCGCGAACGTGTCGGAGACGGCGCTCGTCGTGATGAAGCGCGGGAACGGAATGAACACGGGGAGAACGCCCGCGACGCCGGCGGAGAGGAGCAACAGGCCGCGGCGGCGTGTGACGATTCCCTCCTCGGCGACGGCGAGCAGCGCGACGAGCGCGAGCGGTGCGACGTAGAACATGTTCCGCTCCTCGATGCGCAGCGACTGCTGCGACGCGAACGCGGCGACCTCGAGCACGAGCCAGAA
>JAFAHG010000285.1 GCA_019237315.1 Actinomycetota bacterium | reverse complement strand
AACACGAGCGCGAGGACGACGAGCCAGAAGAACCCCTGCGGCCCCTTGTTCGCCACGGTCCCGAGCGTGTCGAGGCCGACGAAGGCGCAGACGGTGAAGAAGACCATGTCGAAGCGCCGCAGCGACTTGATCAGCTTGCTGCGCTCCTCGTTCGCGAGCGCGGTGATGGTCGGATCGACGAAGGTGGCCATCCCCGTCCTTTCTACTCGGTGCGGAGAATTCCGCTTTCGCTCGTGAGACGCTGCGCCAGCGCAACGGGGATGATCGTCACCGCGAGGATCAGGAAGACGACGACGTTCACCTGCGGGAGCTGCTGGCCGAGCCGGATCTGGCCGAAGATCCAGATTGGAAGCGTGTTTTGGGCCCCGGCGGTGAACGTCGTCACGATCACCTCGTCGAACGAGAGGGCGAACGCGAGCAGGCCGCCCGAGACGAGGGCGGTCGAGATCGACGGCAGCGTGACGAAGCGGAAGGTCTGCCAGCCGTCGGCGCCGAGGTCCATCGAGGCCTCCGCGAGCGAGCCCGGAACGCGCCGCAGCCGCGCGAGCACGTTGTTGTAGACGACGACGACGCAGAACGTCGCGTGGCCGATCACGATCGTCAGCAGGCCGAAGTTCAGCTTCCAGAACGTGAAGTACGAGTTCAGCGCCATGCCGGTGATGATCCCGGGGAGCGCGATCGGCAGCACGAGCAGGAACGAGACCGCCTCGCGGCCGAAGAACCGGAAGCGGTGCACGCCGAACGCGGCGGCGGACCCGAGCGCGATCGCCGCGACGGTTGCGAGCGCGGCGGCCTTCAGCGAGAGCCAGAGCGCCTGCTGCATGTCGCCGTTGTGGATCGCCGAGCCGAACCAGTGCGTCGTCCATCCGGAGATCGGCCAGCTCTGCACGTTCGACTTGTTGAACGCGTAGAGGCAGATGACGACGATCGGGACGTAGAGGAAGAGCAGGACGAGCCCGACCCAGACGCCGAGCGCGATGCGGGTGCCGCGCTGCTCCATCACAACGCTTCGAAGGCGCCGAGCCGGCGCGCGACGAGCAGGTACGCGCCCATGACGACGACGGGCACGACGGCGAACGCGGCGCCGAACGGCAGGTTGCTCGACTGGTTGACCGCGTCGTACACGACGTTGCCGATGAACTGGCTCGACGTGCCGCCGATCAGCGTCGGCGTGATGTAGTCGCCGAGCGTCAGCGAGAACGTGAAGATCGAGCCCGCCACGACGCCGGGGAGCGCGAGCGGCAGGACGACGCGGCGAAGCGTCCGGAAGCCGCGCGCCCCGAGGTCGCGCGACGCCTCGAGGTACGACTGCGGGATCCGCTCGAGCGACGCGTAGACCGGCAGGATCATGAACGGCAGCCAGATGTACGAGAACACGACCCACATCGCGGTGTTCGTGTACTCGATCCCGGGCGCCGGCAGCCCGAGCTTCTGCGCGCTCCAGTTGAGCAGGCCGTCGTGGTCGAGGATCAGCCGCCACGAGTAGATGCGCGCGAGGTACGACGCCCACAGCGGCAGCAGCACGAGGACGAAGAGCGCAGCCCGTACGCGCGGCTTCGCGACGCGCGCCATGTAGTACGCGAACGGGAACGCGATCACCGCATCGGTGACCGTGACCGCGGCCGCGACCCACACGGTGCGGAGTGCCACCGTGCGGTAGGCCGACTCCTGCCACAGCGTCCTGAAGTTGTCGAACGTCCAGCGGTGCACGAGCTCGCCGGTGAATGCGTCGACGGTCCAGAACGCCGACACGAAGAGGACGACGAGCGCGGCGATGTAGAAGAAGCCGAACGCGCCGACCGGCGGCGCGAGGAGCGCGAGCCCCTTCAGCCACGGACGGCGGAAGAGCGCGCCGCCGACCCGGCGGCGCGCTCTCCGCGCGGGACTCAGCCCTTGAGCTGCGTCCAGGCCTGCTGCCACTTCGTGTAGTCCATGCAGTTCTTCTGGCCGTTGCCGCAGTCGGCGATCGGCGTCTTCCAGAAGTAGATCTGCTTGAAGTACGCGAGCGGTGCGTTCGCGTGGTACTGCTCGCACGAGCCCTTCGAGAGCTTGTCCATCCACGCGCACGCCTTCGAGTTGACCGGCGTCTCGCCGAAGTAGATGGCCTGCTCCGCCTGCACCTTCGGCGTCGAGATCCACGCGAGCCACTTGTAGGCGCAGTCGAGGTTCTTCGTGTGGGCCGACACCATCCAGGTGTCGAGCCAGCCCGTCGCGCCCTCCTTCGGGATCAGGTCCTTCACCGGGGCCTTGTCGGCGATCAGCGTGTTCGTCTGGTACGGCCACGACGCGCCGATGACGGCGTCGCCGTTCTTGAACAGATCGATCTCGTCCGACGCGAGCGCCCAGTACTTCTTGATCAGCGACTTCTGCTTCTTCAACAGCGAGATCGTCGCGTCAAACTGCGACTGGTTGAGCTCGTACGGGTCCTTGATCCCGAGCGACGGCTGCGTCTTCATCAGGTAGAGCGCCGCATCGGCTATCTGGATCGGATTGTCCGGCACGGTGATCTTTCCCGCGTACTTCGAGCTGTAGATCGCCGACCAGGACGTCGGCGCCGGCGTCACCTTCTGCGTGTTGTAGAGGAGCGTGTTCGGCCCCCACTGCAGCGAGATCCCGTAGTGCTTGCCGCCGACGGTGTTGTTCGGCGGCGACTGGAACGCCTTGTTGAAGTTCTTGAAGTCGGGAATCTTCGACGGGTCGACCGGCTGCACGTCGTGTCCGTAGATGAGGCGCAGGCTCGCGTCGCCGGACGCCGACACCATGTCGTACTGGCTGCCGCCGCCGGACCGCATCAGCGTCACCATCTCGTCCGACGAGCCGGCGTACTTCGGGACGACCTTGCAGCCCGTCTGCTTCTCGAACGGGTTCACCCACTGCGGCTGCGTGTAGCCCTCCCACGCGATCATGTTCAGCGTCCCGCCGTTCGCGCGCGTGACGCCCGCGGCGGGAAACGAAAGGCCGACCGCCGCCGCAACGGCGACCAGCATCACCCTCCTGTTCATCAGCCCTCCTCCGGTAGCTCGAATGCGTCCTCGGCGCGCCAGCCGACGGCGACGCGGTCGCCGCGGGCGAACGACGCGTCGCGCGCCTGTCGCACGACGGCGAGCCGCTCGCCGCGGTCGGTGAGGACGAGATAGCGCGTGAACGCGCCCACGTACACCACGTCGTCGATCGTCGCGGGATCTCCGTCGTTCCCGAGCTCGATTCGCTCGGGTCGCACGCAGAGACGCTTGCCGTCACGTTCGACGATGTTGGACGTGCCGACGAACGCCGCGACGAACTCGGTCGCCGGGCGGTCGTACACCTCTGCAGGCTCGCCGACCTGCTCGATGCGGCCTTCGTTGAAGACCGCGACCCGGTCGCTCATCGTCAGCGCCTCCTCCTGGTCGTGCGTCACGTAGACGAACGTCATGCCGAGGTCGCGCTGGAGCGACTTCAGGAACGTCTGCATCTCCTGGCGAAGCTTGAGGTCGAGCGCGCCGAGCGGCTCGTCGAGGAGCAGCACGCGGGGGCGGTTCACGATTGCGCGTGCGAGCGCGACGCGCTGGCGCTGGCCGCCCGAGAGCTGGATCGGCTTTCGCCCGCCCAGGCCGTCGAGGCGCACCGTCTTCAGCACCTCCTCGACCGCGCGCGTGCGCTCCGCGCGCGCGGTGCCCTTGACACGCAGGCCGTACGCGACGTTCTCGGCGACGGTCATGTGCGGGAAGAGCGCGTAGTCCTGGAAGACCGTGTTGACGTCGCGTGCGTACGGCGGCCGGTGCGTGATCTCCGCGCCGGCGAGATGGACGGTGCCCTCGTCCGGCTGCTCGAAGCCCGCGACGAGGCGCAGCGTCGTCGTCTTTCCCGAGCCCGAGGGGCCGAGCATCGTGAAGAACTCGGCCGCGCGGATGCGCAGGTCGACGCCGTCGACCGCGACCACGTCCCCGTAGCTCTTCCGCACGCCGACGAGCTCGACGTCGGCGACGTCAACCTGCGTCGCCAACCGCCTCCTCCAGGAGATCGAGGCCCGCCTCGAGGTCCTCGTCGGAGATCGTGAGCGGCACGTGCAGGCGCACGACGTTGCCGTAGAGGCCGCAGGTGAGCAGGATGAGCCCGCGCGCGAACGCCGCGGCCGCGATCGCGCCCGCGCGGTCCGGCTTCTGCTCCGGGAGCTCCATCGCCAGCATCGGGCCGAGCCCGCGGATGTCCGAGCCGTTCGGTGCGACCCGTTCGAGTCGCGTTCGGATCGTGGACGCGATCGCGTCTGCCCGCGGGAGCACGTCGGGGAGCACGTCGAGCGTCGCATTCGCCGCCGCGCAGGCGACTGGGTTGCCGCTGAACGTGCCGCCTAGGCCGCCGGGCGCGGGCGCGTCGAGAAGCTCCGCGCGTCCGGTCACCGACGCGAGTGGAAGCCCGCCGCCGAGCGACTTGCCGGCGACGAGGAGATCCGGCTCGATCCCGGTGTGCTCGACCGCCCACGTGCGTCCGGTCCGGCCGACGCCGGTCTGCACCTCGTCCGCGACGAAGAGGATCCCGTGCGCGTCGAGCCGCTCGACGAGACCGGCGAGGAACTCCGCGGGCATCGGGATGAAGCCGCCTTCCCCCTGCACGGGCTCGAGCACGGCGCACGCGATCGAGCGCGGGTCGACCTCCGCCTTGAACAGCCGGTCGAGCGCGGCAAGCGCGTCGCCCGTCGTCACACCGCGAAACGCGTACGGCGCCGGGACGCGGTAGACCTCGGGCGCGAACGGCCCGAAGCCGGCCTTGTAGACGACCTTCTCGGTCATCGTCAGCGTGAGCAGCGTGCGTCCGTGGAAGCCGCGCTCGAAGACGAGCACCCCGCCGCGTCCGGTCGCGGCACGCGCGATCTTGACGGCGTTCTCGACGGCCTCTGCGCCGGAGTTGAAGAGCACCGACTTCTGCTCGGCGCCTCTGCACGGCGAGAGCTCGTCGAGCCTGCGGCACACCTCGACGTACGGCTCGTAGTTGCCGACCATGAAGCACTGGTGCAGGTAGCGGTCGACCTGCTCGTGGATCGCGTCGACGATCGCCGGATGACGGTGGCCGAGGTTGACGCAGCCGATCCCGCCCGCGAAGTCGAGGTACTCGCGGCCGTCGGCGTCCCAGATCCGTGCGGCTTCGGCGCGGTCGACGACGAGCGGAGGGGTGGCGACGCCGCGGGCGACGAACCGGGCGCGGCTCGCCAGCACACCTTCCCCGGCGAGGCCCTGAGCCCGCATCTGCGGGATCATACGGTTACCTGCGCAACTCTTCGGCGATCTGCACGAAGAGGGACTCGAACGCGAGCTGCGGCGCGAGGTTGAACTCCTCGAGGCGCCGCCAGGTCTCCCGCACGGCCTCGGCGGCGCGCTCCGCGCCGATCAGCCGCTCGCGGCTCGCGTCCTCGCGCAGGTCGGCGAGCCGGTCGACGTGTGCGGCGGTTTCGTCCGCGCCGACGGCGACGACGACGAGGTCGCGGTACCAGGCCTCGAGCTCCTCGAGCTGCGCGAGCTGCTCCTCCCGCTCGGCGCCGCGCTGTGCGCGCTTCACGCGCTGCTCCGACTCGCGTGCGGTGAGCTCGAGCCCCGCGACGTTCGCCTCTTCGAGCGCTTTCGCCTCTGCGCCTCGTTCGCGTGCGCAGTCGAGGAGCGCCGCCGCGGCGGCCGACGGCTCGAACGCGGGGTCGCGGTAGGCGGCGCGAGCCTGCTCGAGCAGCACCCCGCGCCGCTCGACCGCCTGCGGGTCGAGCAGTCGCTCGAGCCGGTCGAGCCTTCCCGCGGAGACGCGCGCGAGCGCGATGCGCGTCTCTTCGTCGAGCTCGGGGACGCGCGCGTCGACGGCTTCGCGCACGGCGCGCTCCGACAGCCGCCGGAACGGAACGAGCTGACAGCGCGAGCGGATCGTCTCGGGGATCGGTCCGAGGTCGTCCGCGACGAGCACGATCACCGCGTACGGCGGCGGCTCCTCGAGATCCTTGAGCAGCGCGTCGGCCGCGTCTTCGTTCATCAGGTGCGCGGAGAGCACGAGGTACACGCGGCGGTCGGCCTCGAACGGCCGCATGTGCAGGTCGCGCCGCAGCTCGCGGATCGCGTCGATGCGGATCATCTCGCCGAGCGCGTCGAGCTCGTACAGGTCCGGGTGCACGCGCCGCGTCGTCCCGAGCAATTCGCGCGCGAACGCGCGCGCGAGTGGCCGCTTGCCGACGCCGGGCGGCCCGTGGAAGAGGTACGCGTGCGCAGGTCCTTCGGCGAGTGCCGCGTCGAGCAGCCGCTTCGCCTCGGACTGCTCGCGCGTTGCCTCACGCAAGCTCACGGCGAACCTCCTCGGCGATCGCATCGGGCGCGCGCGAGGCGTCGATCGCGACGCAGCGTTCCGGGAACATCGTCACGAGGCGACGGTACCCGTCGTCGACGCGGCGCACGAACTCTGCGTCCTCGCGCTCGATGCGGTCGTTCGTCGTTCGCCGCGCGTCCTTGGGCGCGAGCAGCAGCACGAACGTCCTGTCGGGAAGGAGGCCGCCGGTCGCCGCGAGGTTCAGCTCGAGCACGCGCTCGACGCCGAGTCCGCGCGCGACGCCCTGGTAGGCGAGCGACGAGTCGACGTAGCGGTCGCAGACGACGACGGCGCCGCGGTCGATCGCGGGCCGGATCACCTCCGCGACGAGCTCGGCGCGCGCCGCGGCGAAGAGCGACGCCTCCGCCCACGGGCTCATCGCCGGTCCATCGAGGAGGAGCTCGCGGATCCGCTCCCCGAGCTCCGTGCCGCCGGGCTCCCGCAGCGCGAGGACGTCGCGGCCCTCGTCCGCGAGCCGTTTCACGAGGAGCTCCGCCTGCGTCGTCTTGCCCGAGCCGTCGATTCCTTCGAAGGAGACGAACACCCGGGGCAGCCTACGACACGTTCCGGCAGAGGACTCGGCGCAGCCTCGGAGAAATCGCGTTGTCGTGGACGCACCGTTGACAGCCGACGAGCTCGTCCGGCCCTGGCGCCGGGCGACGATCGCCGCGAGCCTCGTCGCCGCGGTCGAGCTCGTGCTGCTGCTGGGCGCGGGCGCGCTGCTCGTCGCGCGGCCGCTCTCGCACATGCTCCAGCGGCAGGCGGCGAGCTCCGCCTTCCCGACCGTGAAGCACGAGGCCGTGCGCCATCACGTCGCGCCGGTCGTCAAGCCGAAGCCGAAGCCCGCGCCCGTCGCGCACATCGCGCGCGGCGGGCTCTCGATTCTCGTCCTGAACGGCAACGGCCGGAACGGGGCGGCGTCCGCCGCCGCGCTCCGCCTGCGCCATCTCGGCTACCGCATCGCCGCGAAGGGCAACGCGAAGCGCCAGGACTACGCCACGACGGTCGTGCTCTACCGGCCCGGCTACGCGGCGGAAGGCGACCGCCTCGCGCGCGACCTGGGCGCGAAGGTCGTCGGCCCCGTGGACGGCATCACGCGCGCCGCCCTGCACGGCGGCCAGCTCGCCGTCATCCTGGGCGCCTAGGCAACCCTTAGTGTCAGACACCGGACATGTCCGGTGTCTGACACTGACAGTGGGCTCAGCAGCGCGGCACGCCGGAGTTGACCCGGCGCAGGGCGACGTCCTTCTCGCTCACGCCCGGATCTTGCGAGTCGAGCTCGTAGAACCGCTCGAACTCCGTCAGCGCGTGGCGCGCGCACGGGAGCGAGCGCAGGTCGAACTCGCCGAGGTTGAACCACACGTCGGGGTTGAGCGGCTGCTCCGCCGTCGCCTCGAGGAGCGCGTCGCGCGCGAGGGTCAGCTGTCCGAGCTCCTCGTAGGCGAGCGCTTCCGTGTGTAGCGGATCGACGAGCAGCGGATCGACCTGCCGTGCACGCTTCGCGAGCGTCAGAGCGCGATGCGGGGATGCGAGCGCGGACGCCGCGTCCCCCGACCAGCGGTTCCCGAGCCACACCGCGACGAGCGACGCAAGCACGGCGAGCGCGACGCCTCCGCCCACGAGGCCCGCCGCCGGTGAGAAGCGCCGCCGCGGCGCGGCCGTCCCGAGCAACGCGCCCGCGACGAGGAGCACGGGCCCCGTCACCGCGAGGAAGTCCCAGTCGATGTCGAGCAGCGAATGCAGGACGTACGCGGGCAGCGCGAGCGCCAACGCGACCTCCGCGTCGCTTCGCCGACGTGCGAGCGCGATCGGGACGAGCAGCGCCGCCGCGAGCAGCACGAGACCGACCACACCGGTCTCGCTCAGGAACTGCACCGGCAGGTCGTGCGGCTCGGTCGCGCTGTCGACGACCGACGTGCGGTAGCGCAGGTTCGTGAGCCCGAACGTCCCCGCGCCGGTGCCTGCGAACGGATGGTGGACGAAGCCGTGCCACGCTTCCTGCCACCACACCCAGCGGTGGTTCGACCCTGCCTGCACGAACCGGCTCTGCGCGTTCGTGAGCTCGGGTGTCGCGGGGCTGCGGAACTCTTTCCACCACGTGTGTGCGTGCGCTGCCGCCACGCCGAGCGCGATCGCGGCAACGACCACCGCGAGACCTCCGGCCGCGAACTTGAAGGCGCGCGTCGGCTCGGGTCGCGGGAGCAGCGCGAGCATCACCGCGATGATCGCGCCGACGAGGACAGCCGACCCGAACGCGACGCCGTCGTGCACACGCGCTGCGTGCGGCTGGCCGTCACTCGTCACCCCGTGTAGCGCGAACGCCGCTGCGAGGACGCCCGCCGCGGGGATGCCGGCCGCGACCACCGTCGCCGTTGCGGACACCCACGTCCCGGTGAGCACGACCCACGCGGCCACGACGACCACCGCGACGGCGACGCCGCCGCGCGAGTACGTCAGGCCGAGCGCGACGATCCAGCCGTAGACGAGCAGCGTGCCGAGCTCGGAGCGCCGCCCGGCGAGCCAGAGCCCGACCGGCAGCGCGACGTCGCCGAGCAGCGCGAGTGCGTTCCAGTAGCCGATCGGTGCGCGGAGGCGCGCGACGCGGCCGTAGTCGCCGTAGAGCCACGGCAGCGCTTTTGCCGCGAGCGCGTACACGCAGAGCGCGCCGAGCACCGCCGCGAGCCCGACCGCGAGCTCGCGCGTGCGCCCCGCGACGTACACACCCACGAACGCGAACGCGACGTACACGAGCGCCCGGTTCCCGTACTCCCACGAGCGGTCGGGCTGCGCGGACCACGCGACCGACGCGAGGCACCAGCCCGCGAGCACAGCCAGCGGCACCCACGCGAGCGCGCTCGACGGGACGCCGTAGACGAAGACGAAGACGAGCGCGACGACGACGGCCGCGCCGCCGACCCACGGCAGCGACCCGCCGGCTGCTCCGCCACCCGCGAACACAGCTGCGGCGACGAGGGCGAGCGCTGGTCCCAGCGGCGACAACAGTTGCCTGGTCGCCGCCATCCGGCGCGACAGTAACATTGGTTTCAGAGGCCCGAAATGGGTCTAACAGAAGGCTCACACGGACCGAACCGCCCCCACACCTCGCTGCGAAACACTGTCGATCCTCTCGTGACCCGCGCCGGCCTCAGTCTTCGCGCGCTCGCGGTCGCCTGCGCGGCCGCGATGCTGCTCCCGTTGTCCGCCGGGGCGCGGACGACGGCGACGCCGTGCTGGAAGACGCTCCTCAACGAGTGGTACGGCGGCCGGATCGCCCACATCTACCCGATCCCCTGCTACCAGCAGGCGATCAACCACCTGCCGACCGACATCCAGGTGTACTCGAGCGCGCGCGAGGACATCCAGCGTGCGCTGCAGGTCGCCATCGCGCACAAGAAGAACCCCAAGGCGCCGGTGCCGACCGTGACCGCGACGCCGCCGTCCTCGAACTCGAGCGGGGGGACGACGACCACCTCGGGCGGAGCGACGTCGGTGCCCGGCAACCAGTCGCCGTCGGGTGCGGTGCCGGTCGCCCTCAAGGACAGCTCGCCGGGCGGTGCGACGTCGTTCCCGCTGCCGCTCATCATCCTCGGCGGGCTCGCGCTCTTCCTGCTCGCAGCGGGTGCGGTCGGGCTGATCATCCGCCGCATGCAGGGCCGCGGCCCCGGCTCCGCCGCCTAGCCCGCGGCCGGTAAAATTCGGCCTTGAAAAGGGCGTTTTCGGCCTCCCGGGGTGCCGTCCGACTTCGCTCCTAAGCTCAGCGGTCCTCTGATTGCCCGGGACCGAAAGGAAGTCCGCGATGGCCGCGTCTGCACAGCACGAGAAAACAGTCGAGATCAATGCCGAGGAGCTCGTGAACACGGTCGCGCGCGAGGACGCAACCCTCGCCGTCCGCCGGTACTTCACGATCCCGGGCCGGGACCCGTTCGACGAGATCGAGTGGGAGACGCGCGACGCGTTCATCCCCGGCAAGGACAAGCCCGCCTTCGAGCAGAAGGGCGTCGAGTTCCCGAAGTTCTGGTCGCAGACCGCGACGAACATCGTCGCGCAGAAGTACTTCCGCGGCCGCATGTCCTCGCCGGAGCGCGAGCGCTCGGTGCGCCAGATGATCGGCCGCATCGTCTCGACGATCGGCGCGTGGGGCCGGCAGGGCGGCTACTTCGAGCGCGAGGAGGAGGCGCAGACCTTCGAGGACGAGCTCAAGGCGATCCTCGTCAACCAGATGGCGGCGTTCAACTCGCCGGTCTGGTTCAACGTCGGCTTCGAGGAGACGCCGCAGTGCTCGGCGTGCTTCATCCTCTCCATCGAGGACTCGATGGAGGCGATCCTCGACTGGATCCGGCGTGAGGGGATCATCTTCCGCGGCGGCTCCGGCTCGGGCGTCAACCTCTCGCGGCTCCGCTCGTCGAAGGAGCAGCTGTCGAAGGGCGGCTA
>JAFAHG010000284.1 GCA_019237315.1 Actinomycetota bacterium | reverse complement strand
CTCTTTCCCGCGCTCGCGCACATCGACCGCATGGAGGACGTACGCGCCGCGGAGGCCGTGTAGCGTTCAGTCCGTGCCGACCGTTCGCATCCCGCCGATCCTGCGGCCCGAAGCAGGAGGAAACCGCAACGTCGAGGCGCCGGGCTCGACCGTCCGCGAGGTGCTCGAGAACCTCGTGGCGAACTATCCGTCGATCCGCGACCGCGTCTTCGAGGGGACCGAGCTGCCGCAGTTCCTGAACGTGTTCGTCGACGGGACGGACGTCCGCCTGAACGAGGGGCTGGACACGCAGGTCGCAGAAGGAGCGACCGTCATCCTCCTGCCGGCTGTCGCGGGCGGGCGTTGAACGCCGCGACGACCGCGTCCGCGATCACCTGCAGCGGCTGACCCGACTGCTTGCTCGCAACGAGTAGGCGGACGAACGCCTCCCCCGGCGACAACCCCTCACGCTGGACGAGCAGGGACTTCGCCGCTTCGACGGAACGCTGGTCGCGCGTCGCGGCGACGAGCTCGACGAACTCGCGATGGCGCGCACGCGCCGTCTCGATCGCGGGCAGGAGATCCTGCTCGCGAAACGGCTTCACGACGTACGCGAACACGCCGGCCGCCGCGGCCCGCCCGACGGTCTCGGCGTCCGCGTAGGCCGTCAGCAAGACGATTGGAAGCGGACGCTCGGCGAGCATCTGGCGCGCGGCTTCGATGCCGTCGAGCTTCGGCATCTTCACGTCGAGCAGAACCAGGTCGGGCACGTGCTCGCGTGCGAGCGCGACCGCTGCCTCACCGTCCGCCGCCTCGATCACATCCGCGAAGCCGGCGCGCTCGACGAGGAGCCGGCAGAGATCGAGCCGGATGATCGCGCCGTCCTCTGCGACGAGGGCGAGGGGCGGCCGCGGCTCGGCTGCCGCCCCTCGATCCCTCGCCGGCGTCACCGGAGCCCCGCGGGAGGGAAGAGCTCTGGCGGTGACGCGGGGATGCAGAGCTCGGGGACGCTCCGATCCCTTTCCTTGTGCACTTTCACGATCCGAACCGAATCGGCGTCTCGCGCGGGATGACGAGAACCGGGCAGCGGACGAGCTCGATCGCGTACTGCGCGGCTGCGCTGACCGTGACGCGGCCCACCTTCGTGCCGAGCTTCGAGCCGACGACGAGCAGGCTCTGATCTCCGTTCGCGCGGGCGGCGAGCGTTGCACCGAGGCGTTGCGCGATCAGCCCGGCCGTCTCGGTTGCGCTCGGGTCGAGGTCGCCGTCGATCGCGGCGACCTTCTCGACGGCGTACTCCCCCTGGCTGCGAAGACCTGCGGGCGCAATCGCGACCGCGTGCCGACCGCCGTCGAACAGCCGCAATGCCGACGCCTGCGGGAAGACGTGCCGCGGCGTCGTCCGGTACTCGGAGCCGAAGACGATGACGTCGGCCTGCTTCGAGTCGGCGAGCGACTCGAGTCCCTCCGGCGTCGACGCGCTGAAGATCACGTGCTGCGGAACCTCCGGGTCGCCGAGCCACTCCGCACCACGGGCCAGCATCTCGTGCGCGTCCTTCTGCACCTGCACCTCGCGCTGCGTGTCCTCCTCTCGCGAGTGGCGCACGTAGGCGAGCTCGAGCGAGCCACCGACCCGACCGAGGACGCGCGCGAGCGCGAGCGCGTCCTGGTCGTTGTCGGTCCCGTCGTACGAGACGATGATCTTCGTCGCCATCTAGGCGGAGGGCTCTGCCGGCCCCGCGCCGCCGGCCGGCGCGGGGATGAAGCCGGGGATGCCCCCCGGGTAGCCGAGCGACGGCACGTCGGACGGGTACACCTCGTGCCCGTGCACTGCGAGGTCGCCTTCTTCCATGTCGGCCTCCGTCATGCGCAGCGGGACGACGAGTCCGACGAGCTTGAGGAGGATGAACGTCGCTGCTGCCGTGAAGCAGATCACCCAAAGAGCGACGTACGCCTGCACCTTGAGGAGGTGGAGACTGCCCGTTCCCGAGAACCACGGCGTGCCGTTCGGGTTGAGGTAGACGGCCATGTGCGAGTCGGCGAAGATGCCGACGAGCAGGCCGCCCGCGAGCCCTGCGAAGCCGTGCGTGTAGACGACACCCAGCGTGTCGTCGACGTTGCGGAACGGGCGCAGGCGGCTCACGTAGTTGTAGGCGACGTACACGATCGACGAGGAGATGACGCCGATCGCGATCGCCCCGTAGCCGTTCACGAAGCCAGCCGCGGGTGTGATCGCGACGAGGCCGACGATCATCCCGTTGACGCTGCCGAGCAGGGTCGGCTTGCGGCCGGTCGCGTAGTCCCAGATGACCCAGACGAGGAACGCGACGGCGGTGCACAGGTTCGTGTTGAGGACGGCCGCGGCCATGTCGGCGCCGGCGTAGTACGGATCGCCGCCGTTGAATCCGTTCCAGCCGAGCCACAGGAAGCCCGCACCGGTCGCGACCATCAGCAGGTTGTTCGGCGCGTCGATCTCGCGGTCGCGTGCGAGCCGCGGTCCGATGACGGCCGCCGCGACGAAGCCTGCGACGCCGGCGGTGAGATGGATGACGTAACCACCGGAGAAGTCGAGCGCGCCCTTGTGGGCCCACCAGCCCCCGCCCCAGATGAGGAAGGCGTTGACGGTGTACACGCACGAGATCCAGAGCGGGACGAAGATCAGCCACGCCTTGAAGTTGATGCGTCCGAGGACGGAGCCGAGCATCAGCAACGGCGTGATCGCCGCGAAGACGAACTGGAAGTACACGAGCGACGACTGTGGGAAGTGCCACGGAGGCCCGCCGACGAGCGGGATGTTCGCCTGGCCCTGCTCCTTCACGTGGTTCAGCACGGCGCCGGGCTCACCGATGAAGTTGCCCCAGAACCCGCTGTGCGACAGGCCGTGCCATGGCGTCCCGAAGCCCATGTCGAACGCGTAGAACACCCACACGATCAGCACCGCAGCGAAGCCGGTGAACGCGAGCATCATGCTGTTCACGGACCAGCGCTTCTGCATCACGCCGCCATAGAGCACGACGAGACCCGGAACGCTCATCAGCCCGACGAGCGTCGCAGCTGTCACCTGCCAGGCGTTGTCCCCCGGGTTGAGCCAACTTGGGTACGGCAGCACGGTCGCCCCGATCAAGACGTTTCTCCTTTCGGACCAAAAAGAAAGAGGCCGGAACTCGAAGAGTTCTCAGGCCTCGTCGCCCCCGCGCGATCGACATCGTCCGCGCGGAAGGCACGTTAGCCGCCGCCCCAGACGGCGTCAAGTCAGTTCGTGGTGCAGTGCCTTTGCGTCGCGCCGCCCATCGTCGACGCGACCGTCGTCGTCACGCAGTGACGATGCTTCGACCGGTGCGTCGAATGGACGACGACCGCGACGACGACGGCGGCGACAGCCGTCACCAGCGCGACCGCGAGCGCGCGCTTGTCGCGTGAGGTCACGCGGCGAGTTCTAGCGCGAGACGGCGATGCCCGTGCCGACGGCCTTGCCGGTGACGACCCCGCCGACGATCGGGCCCGGCAGCGGCACCGGCGTCGGCGTCGCCACGGGGAACTGCGCCCAGCCGAGCGACGCGAGATCGGACAGCGCGTTGGACGCAACGCCCGCGGACGACACGGTCAGGAGCGCGTTCCGCACGACGGCCGAGCGTTCGATCTCGGGCAGCGACGACGAGTTCGCCTGCGTCTGCACGATGCGCCCGAGCTCGCTGATCCCAGACGCGCTCACCTTCAGCGCCACGGCCTGCTGCCCGAACGGCACGACGACGAGGTTGGCCGCCGGCCAGTAGAGGAACGCGTGGTGGTCCGACTCCGCGCTCGACCAGCCCTGGCCGAGCGAGTAGGTCTGCACGCGCTTCGGGTTCTTCAGGTCGGAGACGTCGAACAGCGTGATCTGCGTGCCGCTCGGTTCATTCGTCGAGGGATCGACGTTCTGTCCGATGCCGAGCAGCAGCGTGTCCGAGATCGGGTGCAGGTACGACGAGTAACCCGGCAGGTCGAGCTGCCCGAGCACGGCGGGATTCGCGGGGTCGTGCAGGTCGATCGTGTACAGCGGGTCGACCTGCCGGAACGTGACGACGTACCCGGTGTCGCCGATCATGCGCACGGCGTACACGCGGTCGCCCTGGCCGAGTCCGCCGACCTGGCCGACCTGCGTGAGCGCGCCGCCCGAAGGACGCAGCGTCGTCAGATACGACTGGCTGTCGGCCCCGCTCCCCCACCAGGCGGGTGTGTCGGTCGAAACCACGCGCAGCACGCCCTGGAACTCCGACATCGACCACTGGTTGAGCAGGTAGCCGGGAACCGTGCCGCTGCCGAGGTACGTCGTCTTCGTCGGGTCCGAGATGTCGAACGCGCTGATCAGCGTCGATGCGCCCGACGGCGCGGTCTCGGGTGAAGCCGGCAGCGGCCGGGCGTACCACCCTTCGGTCGCGACGTAGAGCGTGGTCGGCGAGGCGTAGACGATGCGTCCGTCGGTCATGACTGCTGTCGAATCGACGGGCGTCAGTCCCTGCGAAAGGTCGAGCGTCAGCACCGTCAGCAGGCCGAGGCCGGAGAAGTCGACGGGGCGCAGGACGTCGCGGCAGTTGACGGCGACGCGAGCTGCGTGCCTGCCGATCTTGTACGTCGGGAGCCACGCGGAGACGCGCGACGATGCGACGCGCACCTTGTTCGCCGCCACGGTCGAGGCCCACGGGATCTCGATCGGCATCGCCGACGACGAGACGATCCGCACCGTGCTGCCGACCATCCGCGCGTCGACGTACTGGCCGTCGAGCGTCATCGTGTTGAGGATGCTCATGTGCGAGGGGTCGGACACGTCGACCTCCGTCAGCACCGAGTCCGACGGCTGCGGACGGACGATCATCGCGGGCATCGCGGGCAGCGGCTCGGCCCAGTAGCCCCCCTGCGAGATGACGAGCAGGTGCGTGCCGGAGAGGAGGAGCTCGTCGTTGGCGCCGTTCTGGATCGTCAGCGTGTCGAGGAGCTTCGGTGCGGGGCCCGAGACGTCGACGGCGTTCACCTGGTTGCCGGAGACGACGTACATGGTGTTGCCGTCCGTCTTCACGATGTCGGGCTCGTCGACGCCCTGCTCCTGCACGTTCGTGCCGGAGTAGTCGACGCCCTGCACGGGCGCCGGCTGCGCGTCGGCTGCGGACGCCGCCGCGGCGACGCCGGGGACGAGACCGTGGACGACGGGCGCCGAGCCGAAGCCGTATGCGGTCACGTACGGCGTCGCGTGCGCCTTCGCGTACGAGAGGAACGACGGGCAGGACGGAAACGCGACGAGCCGGTGCGCGCTACGCGCCGCCGTCGCCGGCGCGACGAAGACGGCCGCCGCGATCAGGACTCCGAGGCGAAGCCTCATGTGCTCGTTCTATACCGCGACACGCCGAGCGCGTCACATTCCGCACAAAACTCTTACACCCTGGCCGGAACCGACATGTCCGGCGGCAGCCGCCGTAACGGAAGTGTGACAGGCCGTCCACAGGCGGACGGAACGGACAGGGTCAGAGCGTGACGAGCGTCGCGTCGTCGAGGCCCTGGCCGAGGCGCGCGACGACGTCGGGCGCGACAGGCGCGTCCGTCGAGAGGACCATCAGCGCCTTGCCGCCTTCGCGGTTTCGCGACACCGCCATGTTCGCGATGTTCACCTTCGCCTCGCCGAGCAGCGTTCCCACGCGGCCGATCACGCCCGGCACGTCGTCGTAGCGCAGGAAGAGCATGCGCTGCGCGAGCTCGATCTCGATCTCGAAGCCGAACGCGGACACGAGCCACTGGCGGTGCTCGCGGCCGATCGTCGTCCCCGCAACGCGCGCGTCGCCCGCCGACACCGCGACGAGGTTCGTGAAGTCGCGCGACGAGCGGCGCCGCTCCTCCACCACGTCGATCCCGCGCTCGGCGGCGATCAGCGGCGCGTTCACGAAGTTCACGGGCTGGTCGACGCGGCCGCGGAACGCGCCGTTCAGCGCCGCGAGCGTGAGCAGCCGCGTGTCGTGCTCGGCGAGCTCGCCGTAGTACTCGAGCGAGATCTTCCCCGCCTCGCCGCGCGCCAGCTCGACG
>JAFAHG010000186.1 GCA_019237315.1 Actinomycetota bacterium | reverse complement strand
GGACGTCAACGTCTACACGCCCGAGCGCGTCGAGGCGCGCTACGGGATCCGCCCCGACCAGGTGCCGGACTTCATCGGGCTCAAGGGCGACACGTCGGACAACATCCCCGGCATCCCCGGTATCGGCGACAAGACCGCGGGGCAGCTCATCGCGCAGTACGGCACGCTCGAGGAGGTCGTTGCGCACATGTCGGAGCTCTCGCCCGCGCGCGCGAAGAACATCGCCGCGCACGCGGAGCAGGCCGCGCTCTCCAAGGAGCTCGCAACGATGCGGCGCGACCTCGACATCGACTGCGACCCGTCTGCGCTCGTGCTCGAGCCGCCCGACCGCTCGCAGCTGAAGGAGATCTTCCGGCGGTTCGAGTTCCGCAACCTGCTCGGCCGTGTCGACGAGCTCGACGTGGCGATTCCCGCGGCGGCGCCGACGGTGTCCGGCGTCGAGGTCGCGTGGCAGGAGGGCGAGGTGCAGGTCTCGGGTCGCGTCGGGTTTGCTGTGGCCGGCGACCGAGTTGCGGTTGCGACCGAGGCGGGCGTCACGCTCGGTGCGCGGCCCGCGCGCTTCGACGGCGAGCTCGTCGTGCACGACGCAAAGGCGCAAGGTCTCGCGGCGGCCGACGACACGCTGCTCGCCGCGTACCTGATCGAACCGGGTCGCGCCTCGTACGAGCTGACCGACCTCGGCGCCGAGTACGGCGTCGAGGTCGTGCCCGTTCCCGAGGCGGAGGAGGAGACCGTCGCGCTGGTGCGTTCCGCCGAGCTGCCGCGACGTCTCGTCGGGCCGATGCTCGAGCGGCTCGAGGAACGTCACCTGACGCAGCTCTACCGCAAGGTCGAGCTGCCGTTGACGGGTGTGCTCGCCGACATGGAGCGCGCCGGCGTGAAGATCGACACGTACCGCATGGGGGAGATCACTGCGCGGCTCGCGGAACGCGTCGCCGAGCTGGAAGCACGCGCGCACGAGCTCGCGGGCGAGGAGTTCACGCTCGGCTCGACACAGCAGGTCGCGCGCGTGTTGTTCGAACAGCTCGGCCTCACGTCGGGCCGGAAGGGGAAGACCGGTTACTCGACCGACGCGCGCGTTCTGCGCGCGATCCGCGACGAGCACGAGATGGTTCCCGTGATCGAGGAGTGGCGCGAACTATCGAAGCTCCTGAACACGTACCTCGGTCCGCTCCCGGCGCTCATCGACGAGTCGACCGGGCGCTTGCACACGACGATCAACCAGACGGTCGCGTCGACAGGGCGCCTGTCGACGACGAGCCCGAACCTGCAGTCGATCCCGATTCGCACCCCGCTCGGCCGCGAGATCCGGTCGGCGTTCGTCGCGGAAGACGGTTCGAAGCTCGTGTCCGCGGACTACTCGCAGATCGAGCTGCGCATCCTCGCGCACGTGTCGGGTGAGCCGAAGCTGCGCGAGGCGTTCGCGCGCGGGGAGGACATCCACCGCGCGACGGCCGCGGAGGTGCTCGGCGTCGACCCAGCGCAGCTCACGACCGCACAGCGGTCCATTGCGAAGATGATCAACTTCGGGATCGTCTACGGCATCTCCGCTTTCGGTCTCTCGGAGAACCTCGAGATCCCGCGCGAGGAGGCGCAGGAGTACATCGACGCGTACCTCGCCCGGTTCCCGCACGTGCAGGACTTCATCGCGCGCACGATCGAGCAGGCCGCGCGCGACGGGTACGTCACCTCGCTGCTCGGCCGTCGCCGCCCGGTTCCCGAGATCCGCGCGGCGAACCGCCAGACGCGCTCGCTCGGCGAGCGGCTCGCGGTGAACTTCGTCATGCAGGGCTCGAACGCGGACATCATCAAGGTAGCGATGATCCGGATCCACGATCGGCTGCGGAACGAGGGGCGCGCCGCCCGGCTCGTGCTCCAGGTGCACGACGAGCTCCTGCTCGAGGTGCCGGACGCCGAGGTGAACGGGGTGCGCGACCTCGTGCGCGCCGAGATGTGCGGCGCGTTCGACCTCGATCCGCCCCTCGCGGTCGACGTCGGCGTGGGCGAGAACTGGGCCGAAGCGAAGTCCTGACCGCCGTCACACTTCCGGCACAACCATTAAGGGTCTGACCCCGCCCGAACCGCCGGCACGCCTCCCGCCGTAGCGCCAAGCCGATTCCACGGCCGGGGTCTGACCCCGTCCGGCACGGGAAATGGGCCGGGCCGGGCTATACTCCGCCCGCTTTGTCGAGCAGAGAGCTGATGCAGCAGGAGCCAGGCGTCTGGGTCGAAGGCCCGGACGGCGAGCTCGTCCCCGACTACGAGTCGACCTTCCCGGAGATCACGGAGGGCCAGGTCGTCCACGGCACGGTCGTCCGAGTCGACAAGGACGAGGTGCTCGTCGATATCGGTTACAAGTCGGAAGGCGTCATCCCGGTGGCCGAGCTCTCGATCCGCCGCTCGGTCAACCCCGCCGACGAGGTCTCGATCGGCGACGAGGTCGACGCGCTCGTCCTGATCAAGGAGGACGCCGAGGGGCGCCTGATCCTCTCGAAGAAGCGCGCACGGTTCGAGCTCGCGTGGAAGAACATCGAGCGCGCCGCCGAGTCGGGCGAGCCCGTCACGGGGCGCGTGATCGAGGTCGTCAAGGGCGGGCTCATCCTCGACCTCGGCGTCCGCGGCTTCCTGCCCGCGTCGCTCGTCGACATCCGACGCGTGCAGGACCTCGACGAGTTCCTCGGCCAGGAGCTCCGCTGCAAGGTGATCGAGCTCAACCGCTCGCGCAACAACGTCGTCCTGTCGCGGCGCGCCGTGCTCGAAGAGGAGCGCAAGGAGCAGCGCCAGCAGATCCTCGACCGACTGCAGCCGGGCGACGTCGTCGAGGGCGAGATCTCGAACATCGTCGACTTCGGCGCCTTCGTCGACCTCGACGGCATGGACGGCCTCATCCACATCTCCGAGCTCTCGTGGTCGCACGTCAACCACCCGTCCGAGGTGCTGCACATCGGCCAGACCGTCAAGGTGAAGGTGCTCGACATCGACCGCGACCGCCAGCGCATCTCGCTCGGCCTGAAGCAGACCCAGAACGACCCGTGGCAGCAGGTGATCGAGCACTACAAGGAAGGCGACGTCGTCGAAGGCCGCGTCACGAAGGTCGTCACGTTCGGCGCGTTCGTCGAGATCCTCGCCGGCGTCGAAGGTCTCGTGCACATCTCCGAGCTCGCGCAGCACCACGTCGAGAATCCGCGCGAAGTCGTGTCGCAGGGTCAGGCCGTCAACGTGAAGATCATCGAGATCGACGCCGAGCGCCGCCGCCTCTCACTCTCGCTCAAGCGGGTCGAGGAGGGCGAGGAAGTGCAGCCGCGCGCCGACGGCGGGGAGTCCGTGCATCTGCAGCCGAACATCGCGGTGCCGGAGAGCGCCGAGGTGCCCGAGGCGTACGCCGAGGAGTTCGCCGCCGCCGGGGAGCCGCAGTCGGAGGCCGTCGACGCCGCGGCCGAAGCAGAGGCCGAGGCGACCGCAGCCGAAGAGTGAGCCGGCGCCCGGTCGCCGTCGCGATCACGGGCGGCATCGGCTCAGGGAAGAGCGAAGCCCTCGCGGCGTTTCGCCGTCACGGTGCGGCGACGGTGTCGAGCGACGAGATCGTCCACGAGCTGCTTCGCCGCGACGACGTGAAGCAGGCGGTCGTCGAGCGGCTCGGCCTGGGCGTCGTCGCGCCGGACGGCGAGCTCGACCGGAACGCGATCGGGAGCATCGTCTTCGACGACCGCGAAGCCCTCGCGTGGCTCGAGGGTCTGCTCCACCCGCTCGTGTCGGCGGAGTACCTGCGCTGGCGCGACCAGCTCGGAGAGCTGCCGAATGCGCCGCGCGTCTCCGTCACGGAGGTGCCGCTTCTCTTCGAGGCGGGCTCGCAGAAGAACTTCGACAAGATCGTCGTCATCACCGCGCCCGAGAAGGTGCGCCGCGCGCGCTCGCAGGTTGCGAGCGTCGACCGCGAGCAGCGGCTGCTTCCCGAGGAGGAGAAGGTCGCCGCCGCCGACTACGTCTACCGAAACGTCGGCAGCCTCGACGACCTCGACGAGTTCGTCGTCTCCGTCCTGCACGATCTGGAGTCGTGAGCCTTCGCCGCGGCGCCGCCCTGCTTGCGCTGCTTGCAGTCGCAGGCGCCGCCGCGTACGTCTTCCTCGCGAGCCCGGCGTGGTTCGAGCGGATCCGCTACCCGCTCCGCTATGCGGAGTACGTCCGCGTCCACGCGCGTGAGAACGACCTCGACCCGGCACTCCTCGCGGCGGTCATCTACCAGGAGTCGAAGTTCGACGTGAACGCGCGGTCGAGCTCCGGTGCGATCGGCCTCATGCAACTGACGCCCGAGACCGCGCACGGAATTGCGATCCGCACCGGCGGCTCGCGCTTCACGACGACCGACCTGCTGAACCCCGAGATCAACATCCGCTACGGCGCGTGGTACCTGGGCCATCTCGAGCAGAAGTACCGCAGCGAGCGGCTCGCGCTTGCGGCGTACAACGCGGGCCAGGGGAACGTCGACCGCTGGCTCTCCGCGCGCACCGGCATACAGTTCCCCGAGACGCGCGCGTACGTCGAGCGGATCGAGCACCTGAAGGGCGTCTACCGCAAGGCGTGGCGCTCGTCGCTCTACGGGTAGCCGTACGATCCGTCCATGCGCGTGTCTGCGAAAGCCGACTATGCGGTGCGCGCGCTCGTCGAGCTTGCGGGTGCCGGTGAGGGACCGACGAAGGGCGAGCGCATCGCGCAGGCGCAGGGTATCCCGCCGAAGTTCCTCGAGAACATCCTGCTTGACCTGCGCCGCGCCGGCCTCGTCGACAGCATGCGCGGAGCGGAGGGCGGCTACTGGCTTGCGCGGCCGGCGGCCGAGATCCCGATCGCCGACGTGATCCGTGCCGTCGACGGCCCGCTCGCAAGCGTGCGCGGCCGGCGCTCCGAGGAGCTCGCGTTCGAGGGCTCCGCCGAACCGCTGCTCCGGGTCTGGGTGGCGGTGCGGGCGAGCCTGCGGCAGGTCCTTGAGGCGGTCACGCTCGCGGACGTCGTGCGGGGCGAGCTACCGCCGGTCGTCGAGGCGCTGACCGCCGACGCCGACGCCTGGCAGCCGCGCTAGGTGAACGTCGTCGCGCGCGTGGGGCGCACGAACACGATCTGACCGCGTTCGAGGTCGAGCTGCTCGGCATCGTCGCGGGTCAGCTGAACCGAGAGCTTTTCGCCGTCCTCGCGGACGAGATCGACGCGCACCTCAAAGCCGAGGTGCACGATCCGGTCGACCATCGCCTCGCGGGTGGAGTCGTCCGCGCCGGCCACGAGCTCGAGGTCGTGCGGGCGCACGTACTCGTCGCCGATCCGGTTCACCTGGCCGACGAACGACATGACGAACTCGTTCGCGGGCCGCTCGTACAGCTCGCGCGGACCGGCCACCTGCTCGACGTGTCCGCGGTTCATGACGACGACCTCGTCGGCGACCTCCATCGCCTCTTCCTGGTCGTGCGTGACGATCACCGTCGTCGTGTGCGTCTCGTCGTGGAGCCGGCGCAGCCACCCACGGAGCTCGGTCCGCACACGCGCGTCGAGCGCGCCGAAGGGCTCGTCGAGCAGCAGCACCTCGGGGTCGACCGCGAGCGCGCGCGCCAGTCCCATCCGCTGCCGCTGGCCGCCGGAGAGCTGAGCCGGATAGCGGTCGGCCATCCCGTCGAGCTGCACGAGCTCGAGGAGCTGCGCGACGCGGTCGCGGATCTCCCCGCGCGGCCGTTTACGGATCTTCAACCCGAACGCGACGTTGTTCCACACGGTCATGTGCTTGAACGCCGCGTAGTGCTGGAAGACGAAGCCGACGCCGCGGTCCTGGGGCGAGTGGCGGGTCATGTCCTCCTCCTCGATCCGCACGACGCCGGAGTCGGCGCGCTCGAGGCCGGCGATCGCAGCGCGCAGCCGCTGCGAGGCGATGAGCGCGCCGCCCCAGGCCGCGTCGACGTGGTACCAGAGGTGGTGCTGCGCGGCGATCTCGGCGCAGCCGTTGAGCGGATCCAGCATGCCGGCGTTGGTCGTGCCGGCGGACGCCACGATGAGGAACGGCACGCAGCCCGCGGCGGTATCCTCCGCGCTCGCGCGGG
>JAFAHG010000019.1 GCA_019237315.1 Actinomycetota bacterium | reverse complement strand
GACGTCGCTCGCCGCGGTGTCGCTCGCGGGCGCGGTGATCGCCGGGGTCAGCGCCGCACTCGGCGCGACGGCCTAGGACTCGCCCTCGGTCGAGTCCGCCTGCTCTGCGGTCGGCTCGGGCGCCTCTTCCGACGCCTCTTCGTCCCCGGGAACGTCCTCGGAGACGTCTTCCGGCTGCTCCTCGACTGCCGCCGTGTCCACCGCCTCCGGCTGCTCCTCGACCACCGCCGGCGCCGCCTGCGCGCGCTCGCGGCGCGCCACCGGCTCGTCGACGAGCTCGAGGTAGACCATGTCCGCCGCGTCGCCCGGCCGCGGGCCGAGCTTGACGATGCGCGAGTAGCCGCCGGGGCGGTCGCCCATCCGGGGCGCGACCTCGGCGAAGAGCTTGTGGACGACGTCCTTGGAACGGAGGACCGACGTCGCCTGGCGACGCGCATGCAGGTCGCCGCGGCGGCCGAGCGTGATCATCTTCTCGGCAAGCGGCTTCACGGCCTTCGCCTTCGTGACCGTCGTCTTGATGCGGCCGTGCTCGATCAGCGCACCCGCGAGGTTCGCGTAGAGCGCCCGGCGGTGCGCCGAGTCGCGTCCGAGCTTCTTGCCGGTGCGCTGATGCCGCACGTTCCCTCCCTAGAGCGACGAGCCGTTGTCGCCGCGGAGCCGCAGGCCGTGCTGGGCGAGCGTCTCCTTGACCTCTTCGATCGACTTCTTGCCGAAGTTCGGGATCGAAGCGAGCTCGTGCTCGGTCTTCGTGACGAGGTCGCCGATCGTCTCGATGCCGACGCGCTTCAGGCAGTTGTACGAGCGGACGCCGAGCTCGAGCTCCTCGATCGGGAAGTTCTCCATCCCGTGCGCGCCCGCGACGTCGACCGTGCCGCCGCCGTCGTACGCCGGCGCCTCGGCGCCGAAGCCCTCGATCTTCTCGAGGTCGGTGAAGATGGCGAGCTGGCGGATGAGGATCTCGGCCGCCTGCGCGATTGCGTCCTTCGGGTCGAGCGAGCCGTTCGTCGTCACGTCGAGGATGAGCTTGTCGTAGTCGGTGCGCTGGCCGACGCGGGCCGCCTCGACGTCGTACGAGACGCGGCGGATCGGCGAGAACATCGAGTCCACCGGGATGACGCCGATCGTGTGCGCCTGACCGCGGTTGCCCTCCGACGGGACGTAGCCGCGGCCGCGGCCGATCGTCAGCGTGATCTCGAGCCGGCCCTTCGACGAGAGGTTCGCGATCTCGAGCTCCGGATTGAGGATCTCGAGGTCGGCGGGCGCCTCGATGTCGGCGGCCGTGATCGTGCCCTCGCCCTTCGCGGTCAGCCGCACCTCGATCTCCGGCGAGTCGCCGTGGAGGACGCAGATGAGCTGCTTCAGGTTGAGGATGATGTCGGTGACGTCCTCGCGGACGCCCGGGAGCGTCGTGAACTCGTGCGCGACGCCCTCGAGCTTCACCGAGGTGACGGCCGCGCCCTCGAGCGACGAGAGCAGCACGCGGCGCAGCGAGTTGCCGAACGTGTAGCCGAAGCCGCGGTCGAGCGGCTCGATCACGAAGACGCCGCGGTTCTCCTTGACCTCCTCGTGCGTGATCTTGGGGACCTGGAAATCGGTCGCGGTAGAGCGAGAAGCCATCTTGTCCTTTCCTCTGGTCGAGGCTACTTCGAGTAGAGCTCGACGATCAGCTGTTCCTGAACCGGCGTGTCGATCTCCTGGCGCTCGGGCCACTTGAGCACCTTGCCGGTCAATCCTTCGTGGTCTGCCTGCAGCCACGGCGCGACGGCCGCGGTCAAGTCGGTGGCGTCGCGGACGAGCTGCGCCGCACTGGAGCCGTTCTTCAGCGTGACGACGTCGTCCGGCTTCACCTGGTAGCTCGGGATGTTCACGCGGCGGCCGTTCACGAGGAAGTGGCCGTGGCGGACGAGCTGGCGCGCCTGCGCGCGGGAGGCTGCGAACCCGAGGCGGTAGACGACGTTGTCGAGCCGCGTCTCGAGCATGCGCAGCAGGTTCTCGCCGGTGACGCCGCCCTGGCGGGTCGCCTTCGCGTAGTACGTGCGGAACTGCGTCTCGAGCAGGCCGTAGTAGCGGCGCGCCTTCTGCTTCTCGCGCAGCTGCAGCAGGTACTCGCTCTGCTTGATGCGCCCGCGGCCGTGCTCGCCCGGCGGATAGCTGCGGCGCTCGATCGCGCACTTCTCGGTCAGGCAGCGCTCGCCCTTGAGGAAGAGCTTCATGCCCTCGCGGCGGCACTGCTTGCACTTCGGGGAACGATCTCTCGCCACTACACACGCCTCCGCTTCTTCTGCCGCACGCCGTTGTGGGCCTGCGGCGACACGTCCTTGACGCCGAGGATCTCGAGGCCCGCCGCCTGCAGCGAGCGGACCGCCGTCTCGCGGCCGGAGCCGGGACCCTTGACGAAGACTTCGACCTTCTGCAAGCCGTGCTCCATGCCCTTGCGCGCGGCGGCGTCTGCCGTCACCTGCGCCGCGAAGGGCGTCGACTTGCGCGAGCCCTTGAAGCCCGCGGAGCCGGCGGACTCCCAGACGATGACGTTCCCCTCGGGGTCGGTCAGCGCGACGATCGTGTTGTTGAACGACGTCTTGATGTGCGCCTGGCCGATCGCGATGTTCTTGCGGACGCGGCGACGGGTGCGGCCGCGCGTGGCCGCTGCTCTGCGGGGAGGCGCCACGCTACTTCGCCGCCTTCTTGCCGCGCCCGACCGTCTTCTTCGGGCCCTTGCGCGTGCGCGCGTTCGTCTTCGTCCGCTGTCCGTGCGCCGGCAGGTTGCGGCGGTGCCGCAGCCCGCGGTAGGCGCCGATCTCCGACAGGCGCTTGATCGCCTGCGTCCGCTCGCGGCGAAGGTCGCCCTCGACCTGGTAGTTCTGGTCGATGTGCTCGCGGAGCTTCGTGACCTCGTCCTCGGTCAGGTCCCGCACCTTCGTGTCGGCCGAGAGCCCGAGCGCAGCGGCGATCTTGCGCGCGCTCGGCTGGCCGATGCCGTAGATGTAGGTCAGCCCGATCTCGAGCCGCTTCTGGTTGGGGAGGTTGACGCCGGCGATGCGTGCCATCGACTAGCCCTGCCTCTGCTTGTGGCGCGGGTTCGTGCAGATGACGAGCGTGCGCCCGTGACGCTTGATCACGCGGCAGCGCTCGCACATGACTTTGACGGACGGACGGACCTTCATGTTCTGTGGCGATAGGTGATGCGGCCGCGGTTCAGGTCGTAGGGAGAGAGCTCCACCTTGACCTTGTCACCCGGAAGGATCCGGATGTAGTGCTTGCGCATCTTCCCGGAGATCGTCGCCAGGACATCGTGGCCCCCGTCGAGCTTCACCCGGAACATCGTGCTCGGGAGTGCTTCGGTGACCTCGCCCTCGACTTCGATCTTCTCTTCCTTGCTCGCCATCCTCCCTCGTGTTTTACGCCAGAAAAAGACACGGCTCGGGGCCGCGGATCGTCATGGTACCAGCACCCGAGCGGGTTTCGTCAGGATTCTCGGGCCCTCGCGGGTGATCGCCACGGTGTGCTCGAAGTGGGCGGCCAGCGAGCCGTCGACGGTCGAGATCGACCAGTTGTCGTCGTGGACGTACACCTCGGGGCCGCCGGCGGTGATCATCGGCTCGATCGCCAGGGTCATCCCCTCCCGGAGCTCGGCGCCGCGGCTCCCGGAGATGAAGTTCGGCACCTGCGGGTCCTCGTGGTAGGCCCGGCCGACGCCGTGGCCGACGAGCGTCCGGACGATCGAGAACCCCGCCTCCTCGGTCACGGTCTGGACGGCGGCCGAGATGTCGCGGACGCTCGCGCCGAGCTGCGCGGCTTCGATCCCGGCGGCGAGGGCGGCCTGGCACACGTCCAGGAGCCGCTGCGCCTCGGGGTCGATCTCGCCGACGGCGAACGTCGCGGCCGAGTCGGCGATCATCCCGTTCTTCGTCACGCCGACGTCGAACGAGATGACGTCGCCCTCCTGCGCCCGGTACACGCCCGGGATGCCGTGGACGATCATGTCGTTCGGGGAGATGCAGGTGGCCGCGGGGAACCCCTTGTAGCCCTTCGAGGTCGGCACGCCGCCCTGCGAGCGGATGTACTCCTCGGCGATCCGGTCGAGCTCGGCCATCGTGATGCCGGGCTCGACGGTCTCCTCCATCAGCGCGAGCGTGCCCGCGACGAGGGCTCCGGCCTCGGCCATCAGGTCGATCTCGCGGGGGGACTTGCGGATGATCATGCGGCGTCCTCGAAGCGCTGCAGTGCCTGCTGGATCTCGGTGTAGACCTCTTCGATCGAGCGGTCCGCGTGCAGCGGCACGAGCTTGCCGGTCGCGCGGTAGTGCTCGACGATCGGCTCGGTCTCCGCGTGGTAGATCTCGAGCCGGCGCGCGATCACGTCGGGCGTGTCGTCGGCGCGGTTCTCCTCCTGCGCGCGCTTCAGCATCCGCTGCGTCGCGACGTCGTCCGGAAGGTCGAAGAACAGGATCGCGTCGAGCTCCTTGCCGAGCTCGCGCAACATGGTGTCGAGCGCCTCGGCCTGCGCGAGGTTGCGCGGGAAGCCGTCGAGCACGAAGCCGTCCTGCCCCTCGGCGTGAATCCATTCGCGGAGCTTCCCGATCGTCAGCTCGTCGGGGACGAGCTCACCGGCCGCGAGGATCCCCTGCACGCGCTGCCCGAACTCCGTACCCGACGCGATCTCGGCGCGGAACCGGTCGCCGGTCGAGATGTGCGGAAGGTCGTAGTCGGCGGCGATGCGCTTCGCCTGCGTCCCCTTGCCGGCCCCTTGCGGGCCGAGGACGAGCAAATTCAACGAAGGAACCCCTCGTAGGAGCGCATCATCATCTGCGACTCCATCTGCCTCATCGTCGAGAGCGCGACACCCACGACGATGAGCACCGAGGTGCCGCCGAGGGCGCGCGAGGTCGCCTGCGAGAAATTGAAGTAGTTGATGAAGATCGACGGCAGCACGGCAACGAGCGCGAGGAAGATCGAGCCCGGCAGCGTGAGCCTCGTCATCACGCGGTCGAGGTACCGCGCGGTCGGCGGGCCCGGCCGGATGCCCGGGATGTAGCCGCCGTACTTGCGCAGGTTGTCGGCCTGGTCGACCGGGTCGAACTGCACCGCCGTGTAGAAGAACGTGAAGATGATGATCAGCACGGCCTCGACGCCGAGATACGTCCACGAGCGCGACGAGAAGTGCGCGTTGATGAACGACTGCGTGCTCGGCGCGAACGACCCCACCGTCTGCGGTAGCGCGAGCACCGCCGCGGCGAAGATCACCGGGATGACACCGGCCATGTTGACGCCGAGCGGCATGTAGGTCGCGCCGCCGCCCGCCTGCCGGTTGCCCACCATCCGCTTCGCGTACTGGATCGGGATGCGCCGCTGACCCTCCTGCACGAAGACGACCGCGACGACGACGCCGAGCGCGACGAGTGGGAAGAAGAGCTTCTCGAACGGCCCGCCGTTCACCCACGCGCTGATCCCCGCAGGCGCGGACGTCAGGATCGAGGCAAAGATCAGCAGCGAGATCCCGTTGCCGATCCCGCGCTTCGTGATCAGCTCGCCGAGCCACATGAGGAGCGTCATCCCGGCGGTGAGCGTGATGATGATGAGCACCAGACGGCCGCCGTTCACATTCAGCACGTGCTCGCGCTTGAAGAGGTACGCGTACCCGGCGCTCTGCGCGGCCGCGAACACGACGGTCAGGTAGCGCGTGTACTGCGTGATCTTGGCGTAGCCCGACTCGCCTTCCTTCTTCAGCTGCTCGAGCGTCGGGACGACTGCGGTCAGGAGCTGCAGGATGATCGAGGCCGTGACGTACGGCATGATCCCGAGCGCGAAGATCGAGAAGCGCGCGAGCGCGCCGCCGCTGAAGAGCGACAGGAGGCCGAAGATGCCGGAGCCGTTGTTGCCGAAGTAGCTCTGGATCGCCGCGGAGTTCACGCCCGGCGCGGGCACCCACGAGCCGAGGCGGTACAGCGCGAGGATGAGCGCCGTGAAGAGGACGCGGCGGCGGAGCTCAGGGACGCGCCAGGCATTGGCGAGCCAGGAGAGCAGCGGTTACGCCTCCTCGGCCTCGGCCGGCGTCTCGTCGGCCTCCGGCTCGGCCGCTGCGGGCGCGGCCGCCTTGCGGTGGCGCGGCTTCTTCACCTTCGGCTCCTTGAGAAGCGTGAGCGTGCCGCCCGCGGACTCGACCTTCTCGCGCGCGCTCGCGGACGCCGCGTGCACGCTGATCGAGAGCTTCTTCGAAAGCTCGCCGTTCCCGAGCAGCTTCACGTCCTTGCGCAGCGAGCGGATCAGGCCCTTGGCCTTCAGCGACTCCGGCGTGACGTCCTCCCCCGCGTCGAAGCGGTCGAGGTCGGCGATGTTCACCGGCTGGCTGTACGTACGGAACGGGCCGATCGGCATGGCGTCCTTCGACGTCGCGCCACGCAGCTTCGGGATGCGCATGAAGAGCGGCATCTGGCCGCCCTCGAACGTCGGGCTCATCGCGTGGGAGCCCGCGCGGGACTTCTGGCCCTTGATACCGCGGCCGGAATAGCGCCCCTTGCCGGAGCCGAGGCCGCGGCCGACGCGCTTGCGGTCCTTCCGGGCCTGTGCCGGCTTCAAATTCGAGAGATTGAGATCCTCAGGCATCTTCGATCTTCACCAGGTGGCGCACCTTCCTCAGCATGCCAGCGACGACAGGGCTGTCGTCGTGCTCGACGCTACGGCCGATCTTCCCGAGGCCGAGCGCGCGCAACGTGCCGCGGTGGCGCGGCGACTGGCCGATCGAGCTACGCACCTGGGTCAGCTTCAGCTTCGCCATCGGTGCTCACCTCCTCGGCCTTGTGCGGGAGCACGTCGGAGATCGCCTTCCCGCGCGTGCGGGCGACGTCCTCCGGGCGGCGCAGCTGCCTGAGCGCCGCCTCGGCGGCCTTCAGCATGTTGATCGGGTTCGTGGTGCCGAGCGACTTCGCGAGCACGTCGCGGATGCCGCCGAGCTCGAGCACCGCGCGCACGCCGCCGCCGGCGATGACGCCGGTACCGGGGGACGCCGGGCGCAGCAGCACCTTGGAGGCTCCGAACTCGCCGAGCACCTCGTGCGTGATCGTCTGGCCGTGCTTCGGCACGTTGAAGAGGTTCTTCTTCGCGTCGTCGACGGCCTTCGAGATCGCAAGCGGAACCTCGCGCGCCTTGCCGTAGCCGACGCCGACGCGGTCGGCCTCGTCGCCGATCACGACGAGCGCAGTGAACGAGAACCGCCGGCCGCCCTTGACCACCTTGGCGACGCGGTTGATCTCGACCACGCGCTCCTTGAGCTCTCTGTGCTCTGCAACGTCGATTGCCATCTAGCGTTCACCTTCCGATCGAATCGTGTCCTCCGGCCGCGAAAAGCAAGTCGCGCAAGGACGCAGGGAGCGCTCGTAGCCGTAGGCTACGGGCGCGACTGAGGACGCAGCGCGGCGCAGCTTTGCAGCGCCCCGGAGGACGCGAGGCGAGCGGAAGGGGGACGCGTTCAAAACCTCAAGCCTCCTTCGCGCGCACCGTCGGCGAGCGCCTTGACGCGACCGTGGAACAGGTAGCCGCCGCGGTCGAAGACGACGCTCTCCACGCCGGCCTTCTTCGCAGCATCGGCGAGGCGCTTGCCGACCTCGCGCGCCTGCTCCTGCTTGTTGCCCTTGAACGACTTCGGCAGGTTCGTCCAGCCGATGCCGGCGATCGTGCGGCCGGTCGCGTCGTCGACGAGCTGACCGAACACACCGCGGTTCGAGCGGAAGACGACGAGGCGCGGACGCTCCGCGGTCCCCGTCGCGAGCTTGCCGCGCACGCGCTTGTGGCGGCGCAGGCGCGCCGTGCGGGTCGCAACCGTGCTCATGCGCGCTTCCCGACCTTCCGGCGCACGAACTCGCCCTGGTAGCGGATGCCCTTGCCCTTGTACGGCTCCGGCGGACGCACCTTGCGGATCTCGGCGGCGGTCTGGCCGACGACCTGCTTGTCGATCCCGCGCACGACGATCTCCGTCGGCGTCGGCACCTCGAACGAGATGCCCTCGCGCGGGACGATGCGCACCGGGTGCGAGTAGCCGACCTGGAGCTCGAGGTTCGAGCCGGCGAGCGCGGCGCGGTAGCCGACGCCCTGCAGCTCGAGCCGCTTCTCGAAGCCGTTCGTGACGCCCTCGACCATGTTCGCGACGAGGGTGCGCGTCAGGCCGTGCAGCGCACGGTCCTCACCGAGCTCCGTCGGGCGCGTGACGACGATCTGCCCCTCCTCCTGCGCGATCGCCATCCGGGTCGGGACGACCTGGCGCAGCTCGCCCTTCGGCCCGGACACGGTGACGCGGCCGGGGTCGATCGCGACGATCACGCCGGCGGGGACTGGGATGGGTCTCTTTCCGATTCTCGACATTTGCGTTACCAGACGAAGCAGATCACTTCGCCGCCGATGCCTTCGCGCTCGGCGGTGCGGCTCGTGATGACGCCGCGGGACGTGGACAGGATTGCAGTACCCATGCCGCCGAGGACACGCGGCAGGCGGTCCTTGCTCGCGTAGATGCGGCGGCCCGGCTTCGACACGCGCTTGACGCCGTTCAGGACGCGCTCGCGGCTGCGGCCGTACTTCAACTCGACGACGAGCACCTTGTGCGGGTTGCTCTCGTCGACGTGGAAGCCGCGGATGTAGCCCTCCTCCTGGAGGATGCGCGCGATCTCCTCCTTCAGGCGCGAATGCGGCATCTCGACGCGGTCGTGCAGCGCCTTGTTGGCGTTGCGGATGCGCGTGAGCATGTCGGCGACGGGATCGGTCAGCATCGGATTCCTCCTACCAGGAGCTCTTCGTCATGCCGGGGATGACGCCCTCGTGGGCGAGCTCCCGCAGGCAGATCCGGCAGAGCCCGAACTTCTTGAACACGGCGCGCGGACGCCCGCACTTGTTGCAGCGGGTGTAGTTGCGCACCTTGAACTTCTGCGGCCTCGCGGCCTTCGCAATGAGGGACTTCTTAGCCACGCGGCTCCTCCGTCGCCAGCGGCAGCCCGAGGCCGCGCAAGAGGGCTTCCGCCTGCGCGTCGGTCTCCGCCGTGGTCGTGATCGCGACGTCGAGGCCGCGGATCTGGTTGATCTGGTCGTAGTCGATCTCCGGGAAGATGATCTGCTCGCGGATGCCGAGCGAGTAGTTCCCCCGGCCGTCGAAGCTCTTCGGATTCAGGCCGCGGAAGTCGCGGATGCGCGGCAGCGCGATCGAGATCAGCCGGTCGAGGAACTCCCACATGCGGTCGCCGCGCAGCGTGACGCGCGCGCCGATCGGCATGCCCTCGCGGAGCTTGAACTGTGCGATCGACTTGCGCGCGCGGCGAAGCTGCGCGCGCTGGCCCGCGATCGTCGTGAGCTCCTCGATCGCCGAGTCGAGCGCCTTCGCGTCGGTCTTCCCGTCGCCCACGCCCATGTTCAGCGTGATCTTCGTGATCTTCGGGACCTGCATGACCGTCGAGAGACCGAGGTCCTGCTGCAGGCGGGTGCGCAGCTCCGAGTTGTAGAGCTCCTTCAGGCGCGGGGTGTACGTCTCGGTGGTGCTCACTTGTCGATCTCCTGGCCGCAGCCCTCGCGCTTGCAGACGCGGATCTTCCGCTGCTCGCCCTTGACTTCCTTCGTGACGTAGCCGACGCGCGTCGGCAGCTTGCACGTCGGGCAGACGAGCATCACGTTGCCGACCGGGACCGGCATCGGCCGGTCGAGGATGCCGCCTGGCGTCATCGGCGCTGCGCCCATCTGGTTCGTGTTGCGCACCGGGCGCGGCTTCGTGTGGCGCTTCGCGATGTTCAGGTTCTCGACGACGACCTTCCCGTCGCGCGGGCGGGCGTCGATGACGCGGCCCTGCTTGCCGCGGTCCTTGCCCGAGAGCATCTGGACGAGGTCGCCCTTCTTCACCTTCATCGTTGCCGCCACTACAGGACCTCCGGTGCGAGCGAGACGATCTTCATGAAGTTCTTCTCGCGCAGCTCGCGGGCGACGGGCCCGAAGATGCGGGTGCCGCGCGGGTTGCGCTGGTTGTCGATGATCACCGCGGCGTTCTCGTCGAACGCGATCAGCGTGCCGTCGTCGCGGCCGAAGGGCTTCTTCGTGCGCACGACGACCGCCTTCACGACCTCGCCCTTCTTGACGGCACCCTGCGGCGCCGCGGTCTTGACGGTCGCGGTGATGATGTCGCCCACGCGCGCGTAGCGGCGGCGCGAACCGCCGGCGACGCGGATGCAGAGCAGCTCGCGCGCGCCCGTGTTGTCGGCGACCTTGAGTCTCGTCTCCTGCTGGATCATTTCGCTTTCTCCACGATTTCTGCGAGGCGCCAGTTCTTCGTCTTCGAGAGCGGCCGCGTCTCGACGATGCGGACGACGTCGCCGACGCCCGCCTGATTCTGCTCGTCGTGGGCGTGGAACTTGCGGCTGCGGCGGACGACCTTCTTGTAGGTCGGGTGCAGCTTCGTCACGTCGACCGACACGACGATCGTCTTGTCGCCCTTGTCGGAGACGACGACGCCGCGGCGCTCCTGCCGCTGGCCCGGAGCCTTCTCGGTCCGCGCGGTGCGCGTGATCGGCTTCCGCGTCGCGGACGCCTCGCGCTTCGGCTTCGAGTGCTTGTGGCGAAGGCGGCGGGGCAGGCGCTTCCTCGGCCGCTTCTGTTCCTCCGGAGCAGAAGCAGGGGCCGACTCCTCGACCGGAGCCTCCTCCGTCGCCTCGACCGCCTCCTCGATCTCCGCTGCGCCTTCGGCTTCAGCGGGAGTCGTCTCCTCGACCGAGGTCACCTCGGCCTCGGGCTCTTCGGTTGTCTCTGTGTTCTCGGTCTCTTCCGCCATCTCAGCTTCTCTCGTGTTGAACCGTCAGGATGCGGGCGATCTCGCGCCGGGCGAGCTTCAGCCGCGTGGTGTTCTCGAGCGCGCCCGTCGCCGACTGGAAGCGCAGGTTGAAGAGCTCCTGCCGCGACTCGGCGAGGCGCTGCGCAAGCTCGTCGTTCGACAGGTCGCGAAGGTCTCTAGCTCTCAAAGATGTCAGCCTCCCGGCGCACGAACTTCGTCTTGATCGGCAGCTTCTGACCCGCGAGGCGCAGTGCGTCCTTCGCAAGCGTCTCGTCGACGCCGGCGAGCTCGAACATCACGCGGCCCGGCTTGATCACGGCCACCCAGCCTTCCGGCGAGCCCTTGCCCTTGCCCATGCGCGTCTCGGCCGGCTTCTTCGTGTACGGCTTGTCGGGGAAGACGTTGATCCAGACCTTGCCGCCACGCTTGATCTTGCGGGTCATCGCGATACGCGCAGCCTCGATCTGGCGGTTGGTGATCCACCCGTCCTCGAGCGCCTTGATCCCGTAGTCGCCGAACTGCACGCTCGACTGGCCCTTGGCCTCGCCGCGGCGCCGGCCGCGGTGGGCCTTGCGGAACTTGGTCTTCTTCGGCATCAACATGACTAGGAGTCCGCCTTCTTCCTCGTGGTCGTGCGGCGCGGCTTCGGCGCGGCCGGCGTCGCCTCGGGCTGCGTCGGCGCCGACTCGGCCGCGGGCGTCTGCGCCTCGACGGGCGGCGTCACGGCCGTCGCGTCCTCGGGCACGGCTGCGTCGGGCTGCGTCTCCTGCGGCGTCGCTGCCGCTGCGCGCTCGCTCGCGCGCGGCGGGCGACGTGCGCCGCCGGGGCGCTGGCCGCCGCCGGCCCGCTGCCCCGGACGTCCGCGGCGCACGGGGCCGAGGCCCTCGCGGTCCTGCTGGCGGCCGCGTCCACCTTCGCGCGACGCACCGAGTCCCTCGGTGACGCCGCCGCGACGGCGTGCGGTGTCCTGGTCGCCGAGGCGCGTCTCCTTGCCGCCGACGCCGCCGTAGCCCTCCGGCATGATCTCGCCCTTGTTGATCCAGACCTTGACGCCGATGCGTCCGGTCGGAGTGCGCGCCTCGGTGAAGCCGAAGTCGATGTCGGCGCGAATCGTGTGCAGCGGGACGCGGCCCTCGGAGTACTGCTCCGAGCGGCTCATCTCGGCGCCGCCGAGGCGACCCGAGCACTGAACTTTCACCCCCGCCGCGCCCGAGCGGATCGCGGATGCGAGCGAGCGCTTCATCGCGCGGCGGAACGAGACGCGGTTCTGGAGCTGCTCCGCGATCGACTGCGCGACGAGCTTCGCGTCGAGCTCCGGCCGCTTGATCTCGTTGATGTTGATGTGGACGTTCTTCTTGGTCATCGCGTGGATCTCTTTGCGCAGCGCGTCGACCTCGACACCGGACTTGCCGATGACGATGCCGGGGCGCGCGGTGTAGATGTCCACCGTGATCCGCTGCTTGTCCTTGCGGATCAGGATGTCCGAGAGGCCCGCGTGCGAGAGCTTCTTGAGGATGTGCTCGCGAATGCGGATGTCCTCGAGCAGCGCGCCCGCGAACTCCTTCTTGCCGACCATCCAGTTCGACTTCCAGTCGTGGATGACGCCGACGCGAAGACCGCCGGGGTGGACTTTCTGGCCCATTAGACCGCGACCTCCTTCTTCTTGCGCGTCGCGCGCGGCTTCGCCGGAGCGGCCGCCGCCGGCGGCGTCTCGGTCTTCGGCGCAGGCTTCGACAGGGGCTTGATCTGCTCGAGCCGCGTCACCTTCACGGTGATGTGGCACGTGCGCTTGTGGATGCGGCCGACGCGCCCGCGGGCGCGCGCCTTCCAGCGCTTGATCGTCGGGCCCTCGTCGACGTACACGCTCGAGACGACGAGCTCGTCGCCGTCCCAGCGAAGGTCGGGATGCGTCTCGGCGTTCGCGATGGCGCTGCGCAGCACCTTGTCGATCTCGCGCGCGGCTGCGCGCTGCGAGAACGCAAGGACGGTGCGCGCCTCCGGCACGCTGCGGCCGCGGATGTGATCCACGACGAGGCGCGCCTTGCGCGGCGAGATGTGGACGAACCTCGCGGTCGCGGCGACCTCTCTGAGCTCGCGCGTCGCCATTACCTCTTCACCTGGGTCTTCGAGTCGCCGGCATGGCCGCGGAAGTGTCGCGTCGGCGCGAATTCGCCGAGCTTGTGGCCGACCATCTGCTCGGAGATGAACACGGGCACGTGCTTGCGGCCGTCGTGGACCGCGATCGTGTGCCCGACCATCTCGGGGAACACCGTCGACGTGCGCGACCAGGTGCGCACCATCTGCTTCGACCCGGACGCGTTCATCGCCTGGATCTTCTCGAGCAGCCGCTCCTGCACGAACGGCCCCTTCTTCGAGCTGCGTGACACTTAGCGCTTCTCCTTCCCGCGCCGCCGGCTGCGGACGATGAGCTTGTTCGATTCCTTGTGCTTTGCACGTGTGCGCTTGCCGAGCGTCGGCACGCCCCACGGCGTGACCGGATGCCGGCCACCCTTCGACTTGCCCTCGCCGCCGCCGTGCGGGTGGTCGACCGGGTTCATCGCGGAGCCGCGCACGCTCGGGCGCTTGCCGAGCCAGCGGCTGCGTCCCGCCTTGCCGCCCGTGACGTTGCCGTGGTCGAGATTGCCGACCTGGCCGACCGTCGCGCGGCAGGTGAGGAGCACGCGCCGCATCTCGCCGGACGGAAGCCGCAGCGTCGCGTACCCCTGGTCCTTGGCGACGAGCTGGATGCCCGAGCCCGCGGAGCGCGCCATCTGGCCGCCCTTGCCCGGCTTGAGCTCGACGTTGTGGACGAGCGTGCCCGTCGGGATGTTCTCGAGCGGGAGCGCGTTCCCCGGCTTGATGTCGGCGTCCGGCCCGGACTGCACCGTCGTGCCGACACGCAAGCCGGCGGGCGCGAGGATGTACGACTTGAAGCCGTCCGCGTAGTGCAGGAGCGCGATGCGCGCCGAGCGGTTGGGGTCGTACTCGATCGCCGCGACGTTCGCGGG
>JAFAHG010000002.1 GCA_019237315.1 Actinomycetota bacterium | reverse complement strand
CCGGTCGTCGTCGTCGCCACGCGCCAGAAGGTCGTCTACGACAAGGTCGTCTCCAACATCCAGGAGTCGCGGGCTCGCGGGGCGCACGTGATCGCGATCGCGACGGACGGCAACGAGGACATCCAGCACCACGCAAACGACGTGATCTACGTCCCGAAGTCGCCGGCCTTCCTGCAGGCGGCGCTCGCCACGCTGCCGCTCCAGCTCCTCGCCTACCGGATCGCCCGCCTCCGCGGCCTGAACGTCGACCAGCCGCGCAACCTGGCGAAGACGGTCACCGTCGAGTAGCGGGTCCCTCGAACGAGGGACTGGCAACACGGGTTAACTTCTGTCAATATGCGCGTGGCAGTTGCCACGGCCCGCGCAGCCCAGTGCCAGGCGGTGCCGTCTTCTCCAGCCGAAAGCTCGATCCGCGAGTGCCGCAGCTCGCCGGATCGCTTTCGGCTACCTACTCGTCGGGCGGACGGCGAAGGCGCTTCGTGGCGCCGTGGCGGCGCTTCTCCTCGAGGCGGCGCTCGCGGGCCGCGGCGGTCGGCTTCGTCGGCGTCCGTTTCCGGCGCACCTTCGTCGCCTCCCGGAGCTGCTCGACTATCCGGTCGGTCGCGAGCTCCCGGTTCCGGAGCTGCGAGCGCTCGTCCTGGGCGACCGCGCGCACGACCGGCCCGAGCCGCTCCATGACCCGCCGCCGTTCCGCGGTAGACAGCGCGGCCGAGGCCTCGACGTCGAAGAGTGCCTCCACGCGCGTCGAGCTCTTCTGCGCGTGCTGACCGCCGGGACCGCTCGAGCGCGAGAAGCGGAACGCGACTTCGGAGCGGATAAGCTCGCCGTCCATGGCGGCGATTCTGCTCGACGTCGACGGCGTCCTGCACGTGAGCGGCTCGCCGATTCCCGGAGCCCCCGACGCCGTCAAGCGCCTCCGTGCCGACGGCCATCGCGTCCGCTTCGTCACGAACTCGACCACGATGTCGCGGGCGGAGCTCGGCCGGCAGCTCCGCGGGATGGGCTTCGCGATCGAGGACGACGAGCTGCAGACCACGGGCGGCGTCGCCGCACGCGTGTTGCACGGGAAACGCGTCCTCGCGCTCACGATGCCGGGCATCCTCGACGACCTCGAGGGCCTCGAGGTGATCGGGATGAACGCGGACGCCGTCCTCGTCGGCGGTTGCGACGAGAGCGAGGAGGTCGGCCGCGTGTTCTCCTATCTCAACCTGAACCGCGCGTTCCTCGAGCTCCAGGCCGGCGCCGAGCTCTACTGCCTTCACAAGAACCGCTGGTGGCAGACGGCGGACGGGCCGAAGCTCGACGCGGGCGCGTTCGTCGCAGGTCTCGAGTACGCCGCGAACACGGAGGCGACGGTGCTCGGCAAGCCGAGCCCGGAGTACTTCGCCGCCGCGCTCGACGCGATCGACGCGGACCCGGAGCTCGCCTGGATGGTCGGCGACGACTTCGAGGGCGACGTCATCGGTGCGCAGCGGCACGGCATGCGCACCGTGCTCGTTCGCACCGGGAAGTTCAGGCCCGATGCGGTCGAGGAGGCCGGCGTGCAGCCTGACGCGATCGTGTCGTCGATCGCGCAGCTCCCCGACTGGCTCGAGCGCAACTTCTGATGCGCGTCGGCGTCGACCTGATCGAGATCGAACGCGTGCGCCGTGCCCTCGAACGGCACGGCGACGGCTTTCGCGAGCGGTGCTTCACCGCGGAGGAGCGCGCGTACTGCGAATCGAAGGCGAATCCGGCGCAGCACTACGCGGGGCGCTTCGCAGCGAAGGAGGCAGTGGGGAAGGCGCTCGGCTCGGGTGTCTACTTCACGTGGAAGGAGATCGAAGTGCGCGGCCGTCCGAAGCCGGGCGTGCACCTGAGCGGACGGACGGCGGCCTTCGCCGCGCGTGTCGGCGCCGGCCGCATCGAGCTCTCCATGACGCACTCGCGCGAGCTCGCGGCGGCGGTCGCCGTCGTGGTCGACGAGTGATCCCCCTCCTCACCGCCGACGAGACGCGCGCTGCGGAGGCGCGCCACGACGGGTCGTCGGACGAGCTCATGGAGCGCGCGGGCGCCGCGGTGGCGCAGCTCGTGCTCGACCGCTTTCCCGGCCGCGTCACGGTGGTCTGCGGGCGCGGCAACAACGGCGGTGACGGGCGCGTGGCCGCGCGCGTGCTGCGCGAGGCGAAGCGCGACGTCACAGTCGTCGAAGAGCTCGGCGAGCTCGGCGACCCCGACGTTGTCGTGGATGCCCTGCTCGGGATCGGTTTTCACGACGCGCCGCGCGAGGACGTCGCGCGGATGATTGAGCGCATCAACGGTTGTGGTGCACCCATCATTGCCGTGGACATTCCTTCGGGAGTCAACGCATCGACCGGCGAGATCCCAGGTGCGGCGATCCGCGCCACTGCGACCGTGACGTTCGGCGCGCCGAAGGTCGGGCTCGCGGTCGGACCCGGGCGATTCCATGCCGGCGCAGTCCACGTCGCCGACATCGGCCTCGCGCCCGGAGAGCACGCAGCCTCGCTCGTCGACGCGAGCGTCCTCGACAGCGTCCCGCGCAAGGACCACGAGAGCACGAAGTACCGCGCGGGCGCCGTGCTCGTCGTGGGCGGCTCGCCGGGACTCACCGGCGCGCCGATGCTGACGGCGCTCGCGGCGTTCCGCGCGGACGCCGGGTACGTCGCCGTTGCGGCGCCGGAGTCGACGCTCCCGGTGTTCGAGAACCGGCTGCTCGAAGCGGTGAAGCGGCCGCTGCCCGAGGACGGCGCCGGCCGCCTCCTCCCGCGCGCAGTCGACGCCGTGCTCGCGGCGGCCGAGCGCGCAGACGCCGTCGCGCTCGGCCCTGGGCTCGGCAGGACCGACGGCACGCGCGACTTCGTCCGGCTCCTGCTCGAGCAGCTCGAGCTGCCGGTCGTCGTCGACGCCGACGCGTTGTGGCGCCTCGAGCCCGTTCGCCGCTCGGCGCCGACGGTGCTCACGCCGCACGCGGGCGAGCTCGCGCAGCTTCTCGGCGTGCGCGACGTCGACGCGCACCGCATCACGTCGGTCGAGTACGCGGCGACCCGCTTCGGCGCCGTCGTCCTCCTGAAAGGCGCCGACACGCTCGTCGCCGCGCCGCGGCGCGGCCTGCTCGTCGCCGGCTACGGCACCCCGGCGCTCGCCACCGCCGGGACCGGTGACGTGCTCACCGGTGTGATCGCAGCCTTTCTCGCGAAGGGGATGGACGCGCAGCTCGCCGCTGCGGCGGGTGCAATCGCGCACGGGCTCGCGTCGCGGATCGCCGAGCCGCAGGCGGGCCTCGTCGCGAGCGACCTGCTTCCTGCGCTTCGGCGCGTGCTGGCGGGCGAGGGGCGCGACCTCGTGCCGCTTCGTTGAGAAGCGAGATCACGATCGACGTCGGCGCGGTGCGCCGCAACGCGCGCACCCTCCTCGGTGCACTCGAGGGCGCCGAGCTGTGGGCCGTCGTCAAGGCGAACGGCTACGGACACGGCGCCGCCGACTGCGCGCGCGCGGCGATCGAAGGCGGTGCGACCGCGCTCTGCGTCGCGACGCTTGCCGAGGCGCTCGAGCTTCGCGCCACACTGCCCGAGCCTCGAATCCTCGTCATGGGGCCTGTCGACGACGTCGGCCGCGCGCGAGACGCGCGACTCGAGCTCGTCGTCGGCGACGAGATCCCCGAAGGGCTGCCGGTGCACGTGAAGATCGACACGGGCATGGGACGCTGGGGCGTGTCCGAGCTCGCGTCCCCGGCGCGAAACGTCGTCGGCGTGATGACGCACCTCGCAACCGCGGACAGCGACCCGGACTTCGCGCGCACCCAGCTCGCGCGATTTCGCGAAGCGACCGCACACCTCGACCTCGTTCGTCACGCGGCGAACAGCGCAGCCGCGTTGCGCATCCCCGAGTCACGTTTCGACGCGGCGCGTTGCGGCATCGCGCTCTACGGGCTTTCGCCGTTCGGCGGCGATCCTGCCGACGACGGGCTCGAGCCGGCCCTCTCGTGGCGCAGCGAGATCGCGCTCACGCGGCTTCTTCCCGTTGGCGAGTCGACCGGCTACGGCCGACGTTTCGTCGCCGGCCGCGACACCTGGATCGGCATCGTGCCCGTCGGGTACGCCGACGGCTTCCGCCGCGACCTGACCGAAGCGCGCGTGCTCGTCGACGGCGAGCCGCGCCGCGTCGTCGGCGTCGTCTCGATGGATGCGCTCGCCGTCGAGCTCGATCGCGACGTCGCCCGTGGAACACCCGTGACACTCGTCGGCGACGGCGTCCGCCTCGAGGAGCACGCCGCGGTCGCCGGCACGATCAACTACGAGCTCGCAACGCGCATCGAGGCCGACCCCACGCGCGCGCGCCGCGTCGTCATCGACTCCGAAGGCGCGTGAGCGTCGCGGGGAGGAGCGCCTGCAGCCACGCGGCCGGGCGGTACCAGCGCGGCACGAAGATCTCACGACGTCCGTGGTCGAGCCCGTCGAGGATCCGCGTGACGACGAACGGCGGGTCGACGACGAGAGAGCGCACGGGCCGCGGCAGCCGGTCGCGCTGCGGGAACCCAGGCGTCTCGACGTAGCCCGGGTTCACCGTCAGGACGGAGACCCCGCGCCGCGCGAGCTCCGTCGACACCGAGCGCGAGAACGCGAGCTGCGCGTGCTTCGAGGCGGAGTAAGGGCCGTCGGCGACCGTGCCGGCGACGGAGACGACGTTCACGACGTGCGAGCCGCGCCCGAGTCCCGGCAGGAACGCGCGCACGACCCACACCGAGCCGAGGTAGTTCGTGCGCACGACGTCCTCGATCGACTCGGGGTCGCCGTCGAGATAGCCGGCGCGCGCGGCTCGGCCCGCGTTGTTGACGAGGAGCTCGATCGCGGGATGCCGCGAGAGGACCCGCGCCGCTGCCGCGTCGACGCTCGCGCGGTCGGCGACGTCGCATTCCTCGTGCTCGTCGGCGTCCGGTGCCGGGCGGCGCGACAGCGCGACGACGTGCCAACCGCGCCCCCGGAGCGCGCGGGCGAGCTCCGCGCCGATCCCCGACGATGCCCCCGTGACCACTGCGACGCGCACGTGGGCAGGCTAGCCTCGGTGCTGCATGAAGCGGCTCGTCTTTCTCGCGGCGCTCGTCCTCGTCTCTCCTGCCCTCGCCGCGACGCCCGCGCAGATCGTCGCGAAGCTGAACGCGCAGCGTGTCGCAAACGGCATCCCCGGCGGCATCGTCCTCGATCCCGCGTGGACGACGGGCTGCGAGCACCACATCCGCTACGAGGAGCTGAACGGCATCGGCTGGACGCACAACGAGGTGGCGGGCAAGCCGGGCTGGACGCACGACGGGATGCTCGCCGGTCTCCAAGGTGACCAGGCGGACACGGGCGGCTACGACAGCGGCAACCCGTACGAGAACCTGCCGCTTCACCTCGCCGGCCAGCTCGCGCCGCAGCTGCAGCGCGTCGGCGCCTACGAGTCCGGCGTTCGCACGTGCGTGCAGCTGGCCGGCGGCTGGACGCGCCAGTTCGCGTCGAACACGATCTACACGTATCCCGGCGGCGGGCGAACCGGCGTGCAGACGAGTCAGGACGTGCACGGCGAATGGCCGACGTCCCCCGGTGCGGTGGTCGGGCTCCCCCAGGGGACGACGACCGGCCCGACGATCTACGTCTTCGCGGTCGGACCGATCGCGTCGCAGCAGCCCCGCCTCGCGTCGGCGCACCTCGTCGGCCCGGGCGGCCCCGTGAACATCCGGCTCGTCGATCCGTCGCAGCACGCGCAGCTCAAGTACGAGCTCCTACCGGGAATCTTCTTCCTCGTCCCGGTGTCGCCGCTCGCGCCGCACACGCGCTACACGGCGACGGTGACGGTGCAGAGCAAGGGGCCGACGCTGACGAAGCACTGGAGCTTCGTCACCGCGTAGAGTCCGCCCTCGTGTTCGAGGGCAAGAGAGGGCTCGTACTCGGGGTTGCCAACCGGCGCTCGATCGCATGGGCGATCGCGAAGCGCCTCGCCGACCACGGCGCGCAGCTCGCGTTCACGTTCCAGGGCGAGCGCATCGAGTCGAACGTCCGCGAGCTCGCGGAGTCCGTTTCGAGCCCGCTCGTCACCTCGTGCGACGTGCGTTCCGACGACGACGTCGCGCGCGTCTTCCGCGAGGTCGGCGAGACGTTCGGCGGGCAGCTCGACATCCTCGTGCACTCGGTCGCATTCGCTGCGGCGGAGGATCTGGAAGGGCGCTTCACCGACACCCCGCGCGAGCGCTTCTGGATGGCGCTCGACGTGAGCGCGTACTCGCTCGTCGCGTGTGCCCGCGCCGCGGAGCCGCTGATGGAGGCCGCGGGCGGCGGATCGGTGGTGACGATGACCTACCTCGGCGGCGAGCGCGCGGTGCCGCACTACAACGTGATGGGTGTCGCCAAGGCGACGCTCGACTCGAGCGTCCGCTACCTCGCGTGGGACCTCGGGCAGAAGAACATCCGCGTGAACGCCGTCTCGGCCGGCCCGGTGCGCACCCTTGCCGCGCGCTCGATCGCGGGCTTCCCGACGATGGAGGCGATCGTCGAGGAACGCGCGCCGCTCCACCGCCACGTCGATGCCGACGACGTCGCCGGCGCCGCTGCGTACCTGCTGTCAGACGACGCGCGCAACGTCACGGGCACGACGCTGTACGTCGACAGCGGGTACCACGCAATGGGGATGTAGTCAGGCGACCGCCGAAAGCCGCTCGCCTGGCCCGAATGGCCATGGCCGGGGTCAGACCCCGGCCATGGCCGAAAGGGGCGGTTACGAGAAGGGCTTGATGACCATGTCCGCGACGACGAGCAGCAGGACGGCGATGTCGACGCGGGCGATGAGCAGGATGCGCGAGATCGCCGCGATCGTCTCCGGGTCGTCGGCGCTCTTCGTCGTCAGCAACGCTTTGAGCTTCTTCGACCGCGGGGCGAGGACGCCCATGCCGATCACGAACGTCGAGGCGAAGCCGATCAGCCCGAAGACGATCCAGAAGTGAGAGAAGCTGCGGTGCGCGTTGATCTGCATCGCGATCCCCATCGAGAGGACGACGATCGACGCGGGCGGGAAGATCCGCTCTCCCGCGAGCGCAGCCATCTTCGTGATGGCGAGGAGCTGCTGGGCATCGCGCGCCCGCTCGGCGAGGATTCCCATCATCGTCAGGAACAGGCCGCCGCCGATCCAGAGGACCACGAAGCTGACGTGGACGGCCATGAACGCCGTGTACCACGACTCCGACGCGGCGAAGATGACGAAGACGGCGAGGTACGCGGCGCCGATGAGCGCGGTCGGGAGGAGCGACGCACGCCGGTCGGCGGGGGCAAGTGCGGTGGTTTCCATGCGCTCGATCTAAGCGCAGAGCCGAACGCGATTCAAGATGCGCCGGCCGCGATCGCCACCTCGGTCGCCGACGAGAGATCGCGTACGACCTCGACGATGTCGCGGTTCGCGTTCCAGACGCGCAGCTGCTGGTCCGCGCCGTTGCCCCGCGCGAGGATGTCGCGGATCCCGTCGAGCTCGCGGTCGGAGCCGAGCTCGCGCGCGTGCGGCTCGGCTTCGCGAAGAAGCCGGCGGATGAGCTGCGCGAGAGGGACGCGGTTGCGACGGCCGGTCGCGAGGTCCATCACCGGCGCCTGCAGCCCGTGGCGCGCGGCGAGCCACTTGTTCTCGACGACGAGGATCCGGTGGTAGCTCGGCACCTCGCCGCGCCGCTCGAATTCCTCCGAGTACATCTTCACGAGCGCCTGGTACAGCGCCGCGATCGCCACCGCGTCCTCGACGCGCGTGACCGCGTCGCAGACGCGAAGCTCCAGCGTCCCGAGGCGCGGGTGCGGACGGATGTCCCACCAGATATGCGTGTAGTCGGCGATGCATCCGGTGCGCTCGAGCTGGCCGAGCACGTCGGCGAAGTCCTCGTAGGACGTGAACCGGGGCGGAACGCCGGAGCGCGGGAACGCGGAGAAGATCATCTGCCGCGACGACAGCAGCCCGGTGGTCTCCCCGCGCCAGAACGGCGAGCTCGCGGAAAGCGCGAGGAACTCGGGAAGGTGCGCGGACACCGCGTTCATCACCGCGACGGATGCGTCCGGCGACGCGACCGCGGCGTGCACGTGCATGCCGAAGATCAGTTCCTGCCGCGCGATGTACTGCAGCTGGTCGACGAGCTGCCGGTAGCGGTCCTTCGCGGTGATCCGCTGCCGCTCGAACAGGCTGAACGGGTGCGTGCCGGCGGAGCCGAAGCGGCAGCCCTCCGCGCGCGCGATCCCGGCGACGTACGAACGCAGAGCGCGCAGCTCGCCGAGCACGTCGCCTGCGTTGCGGCAGACCGGCGTCGTGATCTCGAGCACCGACTGCATCAGCTCCGGGTTGATGCGCGCCTCGAACTGTCCGTCGTCGGCGACGCGCGACAGCATCGAGTCGATGTGCTGTACGAGATCCCACGTCTCGGGGTCGAGCAGCATGTACTCCTCCTCGACGCCGAGCGTGTACGGCTCGCTCTCGCCGAAGCGGTGGTCGAGGACGCTGCTCACGCGATCACCGCCTCCGCCTCGATCTCGACGCGCCAGCGCGGGTCGAGGAGCTCGGTGACGATGCCGGTCGTCGCAGGGCGAGCGGCTGCGAACGCCTCGCCGTGCGCGCGGCCGACGGCGTCGATGTCGTCCGCGTCGGTCACGTAGATCCGCGTGCGCACGACGTCGTCGAGGCTCGCACCCGCCTCTGCGAGCGCGCGCTCGATGATCGCGAGGCAGATCGAAGCCTGCTCGTACGCGTCGTCGGGAGGATCGACATCGTCGGGAAGGATCGGCGCCGTGCCGGAAACCCAAACGTGCGCGCCGACGCGCACCGCGCGCGAGTAGCCGACACGTTCCTCGAACGCGGCGCCGGACGAGATCTTCTGGCGCTGCACGCCGATAGTGTCGGGCCGTGGACGCACTACGGCAAGTTGAGGGCTGGCCGTGCGCCCACGCGGCCGTCGCAGTGGTCGGGAAGCACGAGGCAGTCGCCGGCGATCTCGACCGCGGCTTCCCGTGGGCGTCGGTGACGAAGATCGCAACGGCGGTCGCGGTCCTCGTCGCCGCCGAGGAGGGGATCGTCGACCTCGACGAGGCTGCGGGGCCCCCGGGCTCGACCCTCCGCCATCTCCTCGCACACGCCTCGGGCCTGCCGCTCGACGGCTCGACGCCGGTCGCGAAGCCTGGAGCCCGGCGGATCTACTCGAACACCGGGATCGAGGTGGCCGCAGAGCTCGTCGCCGCGCGCGCCGAGGTGCCGTTCGCGTCCTACTTCGCGGACGTCTGGGGCTTCCCGCTCGCGGGCTCACCCGCACACGGTGTCGAGGCGCCCCTCGCCGCCCTGCTCGAGGTCGCGCGCGAGCTGCTCGCCCCCCGCAGACTTGCACCGGAGACGCTCGCCGAGGCGACGCGCGTGCAGTTCCCGGGACTCGACGGCGTGCTGCCGGGGTTCGGACGCATGAGCCCGAACGACTGGGGCCTCGGCGTCGAGCTCCATGACGGCAAGCACCCGCACTGGACGGGCTCGGCGAATTCGCCGCGCACGTTCGGCCACTTCGGGCGCAGCGGGACGTTCCTCTGGGTCGACCCAGAGGCGCACATCGCCCTCGCGTGCCTCACCGACCTCGAGTTCGGCGACTGGGCCAAGGAGGCGTGGCCTCGCCTATCCGACGCGGTGGTCATGAGTATTGACGGTCAAGAAGCTTGACGGTATTGTGGGTTCCATCGACGAGATCCTCATCCCCGCGTTCCTCCGCGCTGCGCGCGGTGCCTACGGCAACGAGATCGGCCGGCGTCTCGCCGACGCAGGCTTCGACGACATGCCGCGGAACGGCCCGTTCGTCCTCGGCGGCATGGCGAACCACGGCGCGACGGCCGGCGACCTCGTTCGGCAGCTCGGGGTGTCGAAGCAGGCCGCGAGCCAGCTGATCGACACGCTCGTCCTGCGCGGCTACCTCGCCCGGCACGAGAACCCCGACGACCGGCGGCGCGTCGACATCGAGCTGACCGAGCGCGGCCACGCCGCCGCGAAGGCCGTCCGCGCGGGGGTCGTCGCCATCGACGACGCGCTCGCGCGGCGCATCTCGCCGACGGAGCTCGCCGGGTTGCGCGCAGGCCTCGCGGCGCTCGTCGAGATCCGCGAGGAGGGAGAAGCGCACTAGGATCCGCGCGCGTGGGCATCCTCGACGGCTGGCGGTACTGCCCACGTTGCCGCGCGGAGCTCGAGCGCGACGAGCGCGGCCACGCGAGATGTCCGTCGTGCGGGTCGCAGTACTGGGCGAACTCCTCGCCCGCGGCCGAGGGTCTCTTCGAGCGCGACGGGAAGGTGCTCCTCGCATTGCGCAAGGGCGACCCGCGCCGCGGCTACTGGGACATCCCGGGCGGCTTCCTCGAGGAGGGCGAGGACGCGGTCGAGGGCTTGAAGCGCGAGCTGCGCGAGGAGACCGGAATCGACGTCGAGCCGGTCGAGTTCCTCGGCCCGCACCTCGAGGCCTACGACAACTACTTCGTGCTCGGCCTCACATGGCTCGTGCGCGGCGAGGGCGAGCCGCGCGCGAACGACGACGTCGAGGAGCTCCGCTGGTTCGGGCCGGACGAGCTGCCGGACGAGATGGCGTTCCCGCACCAGGACGAGCTCCTGCGCCGGTGGGCCGACGCGAAAACGTAGGCGCTACGCCAACGAAAAATGGGCCGATCGGCTCATGCGGCCGTCACAACTCGCCGCGATCATGGAGCCGATGGAGGAAACCGGCCGGCTGCACCGCATCGAGGACGACCTCGCCGAGGGCTGGGTCGAGCGCTGGGCGCGCGCCGGGGTCGAGGCGATCGAGGAGTACCTCGCGAAGCACCTCGCCTTCCTCACCTACCTGGACGAAGCCGCCGCCTAACTAGGCAGCGGCTTCGTCAGCCAGACCAAGCGCGCGCTCGAGGGCGCCCTTCGGCATCGCACCGATCGCGGATGCCTGCGGCTCGCCGTTCTCGAACAGGATCATCGTCGGGATCGACGCCACGCCGTAGCGCTGCGCGAGCCCCTGCTCGACGTCCACGTTCACCTTGACGAGCTTCACGTCGCGCTCCTCGGCGATCCGGTCGAGCACCGGCGCCACGGCGTGGCACGGCCCGCACCACTCGGCCCAGAAGTCGACGAGCACCTTCTTGTCGCTCGAAGCCACCTCCTGTTCGAAGGTCGCCTCGGTCACATCGAGAGCCATTCGGTTCCTTTCGTCGCTGACCGGTTCAACGCCGGACGGGCGCGGAATCTTCCCACCTAGACTGGACGGCGTGTTCCGGTCCCTGCCCGCGGTGCCCGATTCGAACGCGCTCGAGCTCGAGATCCTCGAGCTCTGGGAGCGCGAGGGGACATTCGAGCAGGTCCGGGAGCGGAACCGTGGCGGCCCGAAGTGGTCGTTCATCGACGGCCCGGTGACGGCCAACAAGTCGCTCGCCGTCCACACGGCGTGGGGGCGGACGCTGAAGGACGTCTTCCAGCGCTACAAGGCGCTGCGCGGGTTCGACCAGCGCTACCAGAACGGGTTCGACTGCCAGGGCCTCTGGATCGAGGTCGGCGTCGAGCGGCAGCTCGGCCTCAACTCGAAGCGCGAGATCGAGGAGTTCGGGCTCGAGGAGTTCGCGCGGCGCTGCCGCGACGTCGTCGTCTGGTCGTCGACCGAGATCACCCGGGGATGCAAGCGCCTCGGCCAGTGGATGGACTGGGGCAACGACTACTTCACGTTCAGCGACACGAACATCGAGTACATCTGGCGCTTCCTGAA
>JAFAHG010000140.1 GCA_019237315.1 Actinomycetota bacterium | reverse complement strand
TAGGCCAGCAGCAGGGCGCCGCCGGCGGCGTCATAACGCGCCTCAAACACGTCGGCACCGGCGACGAGCGATCGGATTCCGTCACTGACCCGCGAACGAAAACCCGCGTCCCGGAAGACTCCGCCGGAGAGACCCACGCGCGCGACGCCTCCGGCGCCGATCGCGCGACACGCGAGACCGGCGAGCCGATCCGCGCCTCGGTTCGCCGCGGCTCTGACGCGTTCGAACCGCAGCGCGACGGGAGCGAAAGCCGCGAGCCGGTCGCGGGAGATCTCGCCGTGGTAGAATCGCCGCGCGATCTCGCGCAGCGAACCCGCCTCAAAGAATTCGCCTGCCGCGCGCAGCTCTTCGGCCGTCGACGGGTCGCCGTCGTCGGCGGCGCGCATCAGCTCGGCGAGCGCATCGCGCGCGATGCGAAACGCGCTGCCCTCGTCGCCGAACAGAAACCCCCACCCGCCGAAGACGTGCGCCGCGCCTTCGCGATCGCGCGTATACGCGACCGAGCCCGTGCCGGCGATCACGACGACGCCGTTGCGTCCAGCGAGAGCTCCGGCGTGCGCGATCGGCGTGTCGTGCATCAGCACGACGCGGCCCGCAGTCAGCTCGGGTGGGCGCCCGTAGACGCGGCCGTTGTAACCGCTGATCCCGGCCACGACGGCGTCGCAGCGCGTGCCGCGCGCGAGCCCGGCGTGATGCAGCGCGTCCTCCAACGCGTCGCGCAGCGCATCGCGCAACCGCGTCGACTCGGCGCCGGCGCCGATCTCGTCGGACGGCCCGCTCGTACCGCGGCCCAGGATGCGCCCGCGCTCGTCCCCGACGACCGCAACCGTGGAGCTCTGGCCTCCGTCGATCCCGGCGGCGAGGATCGTCACGCGCTCGGTCCCACCAACGTCCGAGCGAAGCCGTCCGCGGCCGACTCTCGTGCGCCGCGATCGCGTAACCGCGGCACCTCGCGGATCGCCTCGCGATGATGGTAGAGCTCGTGCCCGACGGCGAGCGCGACGAACTCGCCGAGCTGTGCGGACGGAAGCCGCGCCGCAACCGCGAGGTTGAGACGAATCTCGGGAATCGACGGATCGTACTCCGAGCGCAGCTCCGCGTCGCCCCACTCGCCGAGGTTCGCAAAGCGCACCGCTACGCCGTAGGAACGCGCGAGCGCGAGCGCCGTCGTCACAGAGCGACACCGTCGGCGACGAGTCGCGCACGCAGCTCGCCGCCGTCAATTCCCCCGACGAGCCGGCCGCCCTCGCACGCGAGCGCCGCCGCCGTTCCCGCGGCCTGTCCGAGCGTCATGACGGTCGGAGTGAGCCGCGTCGAGGCGAGGGCCTCGTGCGTCGTCGAGATGCAGCGGCCCGCCACGAGCAGCTGCTCACGGTTGACGGGAAGCAGGCAGCGGTACGGAATCTCGTAGCTCTCCCCGGGCGCGAGGCGATGCGTCGTCGTGCCGCTGCCGCTCGGGTTGTGAAGATCGATGGGATACGCGCTGCGCGCCACGGCGTCGCCGAATCTGCGGCCCTGCAACACGTCGTCGCGCGTGAGCGTGTACCGTCCGACGATGCGCCGCGACTCGCGGATGCCGATCTGCGTGCCCGTTGCCGCGATGCGCGCGTTCCCAAATCCAGGCACGCGGCTGCGAAAGAAGTCGAGCAGTTGCATCGCCTGGAGCCGCGACTCCACCTCGGCGCGCGTGAGGTCGTCGGGATCGAGCGGATCGACGTCGACGACGCGCGTCATGTTGACGGTGACCTCGTCCGGATAGGGCGAGATGAAGAACGATACGAGCTCCCGCGGCACGTCGACGATGCCGTCTTCGCGAGCGCGCTTCCACAGCGAGTACAGCCCGGCGACGGCGGTGAGGGCCGAAGCCGTGATCTGGTCCGCCGCAAGCGACGTTCGCATTTCTTCGGGATGCTCGCGCAGATACGCGGCGAGCTCCGCGAGGTCTACGTGACTCACTCGAAAGATCAGCGTCGCGGGCTGCACTCGGCCACGTTCGTCGCCCTGCTGCGTCGGCACGCCCGCGGAGGCCGCGACGAATGCGTCGGCGGTCGCATCGATGACGACCGAGGCGCGAAACTCTCGCGCCCCGCCGACCGTCGCAAACCTCGCGCCGATGACGCGATCTCCCTCGAGAAGCGCCGAGAGGAAGTACGCGTGAAGCACGAGCGATACACCGGCTTCGCGCATCATCTCGAAGAGCAGCGCCTTGTGCACCTCGGGGTCGAACGGCGTGATCGTCGCGACGTAATCGGACGAGTCGGGGAGGTGCCCGGGAGAGGCGCCCTTACACATCAGGCGATCGACCATCTCCTGCGCTATGCCGCCGACGATGCGCTCGTTCCCCGAGTGAAACGTCATCCAGGGTCCGACCATGGCCGCCGTTGCGGTGCCGCCGAGAAAACCGTAGCGCTCGGCGAGCAGCGTTCGCGCACCGTGGCGCGCGGCTGCAAGCGCGGCGGCGCAACCGGCGTTCCCGCCGCCGACGACGAGCACGTCCATGCGCCGCGATTCGTCGCCGCGTGGAGCAGGCCATTTCCGCGCGCTCAACAATACCCGCACATGCAAGTTCCTATTGCTCCCCAGGAACGCAATTGGGCGATGGCGGCGCATCTGAGCGCGCTCGTCGCCGTGGCAGGGCTGCCCTTCGGGCACGTGCTCGGTCCGCTCATCGTGTACTTGATCAAGGGTCACGAATCGGAGTTCGTCGGCGAGCACGCCAAGGCGTCGCTCAACTATCAGATCACGATCTCGATTCTTTGCATCGTGGCGATCCTCGTCGGCGTCGCCCTGAGCCTCGGCTACCTCGTGAACTCGACGTCGGACAACTCGAACGCTCCCGCGATCGG